>CBFGOU010000363.1:0-5240 GCA_965650445.1 uncultured Oxalobacteraceae bacterium
CGAGGGCGGCATGGCGCGCTTGGCATAGCTGGCGGCGGCGGCCGCGCGCAGGGCCGGGGTGGCCAGGGCCGCGCGCAGGCGCATCCATTCCTTGACGGTGTGGGCGTCGTCGGAGGGAATGCGCAGGAAGCTGAAGGGGTCGCTGGGGCTGGCGCGCACGCCGGCCAGGAATACTTCCTCGCCTTCGATGGTGACCGGCTGCATGTAGTTCTGGAACTCGCGCGCCTGGCCGGTTTTGTCGCGCAGCTTGTATTGCACGCTCGGGCCGACGTTCTTCAAGTCCTTGCTGTTGGCGTTCTTGGCCGCCGAGCCGGAATGCTTGGTGAGCGTCACGGCCAGCTGTTCGTCGAGCGACTGGCTCTTGGCCACCGAGCGCGGGTCGGGGCTGGTGCCGAGGTTTTCCACGTTGAACGGACGGAAGCCCGACCATTCGACCGAGTAGGACTCGCCGTCGCGTTTCAATTGCGTTGCGGCGTTGACTTCGCCCTCGATGGCGAACGGCTTGGCGCTGGCGCCGCTCATCGGGAAGCCAGTGAGCTTGAGCTTGCTGCCGCCATCTTCAAAGCTGGACTGGTACACCGCCACGCCCTTGTAGATCAGCGGTTCGTTGACTTTGATGGTGGCGGGAAAGGTCTTGCCGGTCTCAGGGTCGCGCACCACCACTTCGCTGGCGAACAGCTTGGGCATGCCGGTCGAGTAAAAATCGATGACGAATTTCTTCAGCTCGATGGTGAACGGCAAGGCCTGCACCAGCACGCCTTCGCCGCGCGGGATCATGGCCACATCGCTGGCCTGGCCTTCGGCGATCATGGTGTTGCCGCGGTAGGTGGGGTTGCCCAACCCGAGGCGGTGCTTGTCGGGAATGGCGGAAATCAAGCCGCTGCCGCTGAATGGCGTTTTGCCGAGGAACCATTGCTGAAACTGAATGGGCAGATCGGAATCGAGCGAACCGCCGATCAGGATGATGATGATGGCGCTGTGGGCGAAGATGTAGCCGAACTTGTTGGCCGCGCCCTTCTTGGCCGCCACCAGCAGGCCGTGCTCTTTCGCGACGATTTTTGCCGCGTAGCCGAAGTCGCCCAGGCGCCGCGCGGTCTGCTCGGCCAGCGCGGCGCTGTCCATGGGCGCGCTCCACTCGGTCTTGTGGTGGAAGTTACGCAGCGACACTTCGCGCACGTTTTCCTTCCAGCTTTTCATGTCGCGCATCATCTTGGGACCGTTGCGCACCACGCAAAAGCCGGTCGACAGGATCAGGAACACCAGGATCAGCATGAACCACCAGGCCGAATAGATGGTGTAGAGGCCGAGTTTGCCGAACACGTCCGACCAGAACGGGCCGAACTGGTTGATGTAGTTGGGCATCGGCTCGCCCTGCTTGACCACGGTGCCGATGATGGATGCGATGGCGATCATCACCAGCATCGTGATGGCGAAGCGCATCGACGACAGCAGTTCGACGGCTTCGGCCAGCGCGGGGCGGCGGGTCTTGACGGTTATTCCAGCGGTACGCATTTTTTCAGGAGGATATCAACAAAAAGGGCAGCCCGCTTGCGCTGCCGCCCTTTGGTACAGATTGAACGTCCGGCACTGACGGCGTTGCCGTCAGGCGCATCACTTCAAGCCGGCGATGTAATCGGCCACGGCTTTCATTTCGTCGTCCGACATGCGCTTGGACAGCGCGGTCATCTGCACGCTGTTCTTGCGCGCGCCGCTCTTGAAATTGCTCAGCTGGGCAAGGGTGTAATCCTGATGCTGGCCGGCGATGCGCGGGTACTGGTTCGGGATGCCGGCGCCGGCAGGGCCATGGCAGCTGGCGCAAGCGGCCACGCCGGTGGAGGCGATGCCGCCGCGATAGATCTTCTTGCCCAGTTCGATGGTGTCCTTGTTCTTGGCGGCGCCCGGCTTGGCTGCGGTGGTGGCCAGGTAAGCGGCGATGTTTTTCTTTTCGTCGTCGGTGAGCGCCTTGGCGTAGGTCGTCATGACCGGATTGTTGCGGTTCGGGGTAGTGAAGTCGACCAGCTGCTTGTGGGTGTATTCGCCGATCTGGCCGGCCAGGCGCGGATTGGTCACGATGGTCGAATTGCCGGCGGCGCCGTGGCAGGAAGCGCAGGCGGGAATGCCGCGGGCGGCATCGCCCGAATCGTACAGCGAGGCGCCTTTGGCGGGATCGGCTTTGGCGGCGGCAGGCGCGGCATGTTCAGCGGCCGAAACAAAACCGGACACGGCCAAGGTGGCAACGAGCAAGGATTTCACAAGCGAGAAAGAAGCACGATTCATTCAAATACCCTGAGACGAAGTCAAAAATGGTTTTATTGAGGGACCTTGCCACCGCGGCCTGACTTTTGCGGCGCAACAATTCGCAACCCCTTATTGTACAATAGCTTGCTCGCGTTATCGCCTCCTTTTTCTTTTCAGTCATCAACGACTGCCCCCTTCTCATGTCCAGACTTTGGCAAGCCCGCTTCTTTACGACCGTCAATCAACTGCGTGATTTGCCCACCACGACGGCGCCGGAAATCGCCTTTGCGGGCCGCTCGAATGCGGGCAAATCGACCGCAATTAACATTCTGACGAACCAGAAAGGCCTGGCCTTCGCGTCCAAGACGCCGGGCCGCACGCAGCACATCAATTACTTTTCGATCGGCGGCGCCCATGTGGGCCAGCACCGCAAGGACCCGACCAAGGTCGACGAGATCGAAGCGCTGCTGGTCGACTTGCCCGGCTACGGCTATGCGGAAGTGTCCGGCTCGGCCAAGCTGCACTGGCAGAAGCTGCTGGGCGACTACGTGCAGCGGCGCGAGCAGCTGGCCGCGCTGGTGCTGATCATGGATTCGCGCCGCCCGTTCACCGAACTCGACGTGCAGATGCTGGAGTGGTTTGCGCCGACCGGCAAGCCGATTCACTGCATCCTGACCAAGGCCGATAAGCTCAACCGCAACGAATCGACCAACGCCCTGCGCAAGGCCAAGGCCATGCTCGACAGCTATGTCGACGAAGACGGCGCAGGCTTTCCTTTCACCGTGCAGCTGTTCTCGGCCCTGAAACGCATCGGCATCGAAGAGGCCAACGACAAGATCATCGACCTGCTGGGACTGGCGCCCAGCCCGGTCGATCCCAACGCCACCCTGGTCGACCCGGTCGACAGCGACGACTAACCTCCTCGAAGCGAAGGAACGCTCCACGATGTCCCATCCTCTCTACCCGGCGGTGCGCATGCGGCGCATGCGGCGCGATCCCTTCTCGCGCGCACTGATGCGCGAAAACACCATCACGGCCTCGGACCTGATCTATCCAGTGTTCATCCTCGACGGCGTCAACCAGCGCCAGAGCGTGGCCTCGATGCCGGGCGTGGAGCGGGTGTCGGTGGATCTGCTGCTGGGCGTGGCGGACAACTGCGTCAAGCTGGGCATCCCGGTGATGGCGCTGTTTCCGGTGATCGATGCGGCGCTCAAGACCGCCGACGGGATCGAGGCGGCCAATCCGGACGGGCTGGTGCCGCGCGCGGTGCGTGCGCTCAAGAGCCGCTTTCCGGAACTGGGGGTGCTGACCGACGTGGCGCTCGACCCGTTCACCACCCACGGCCAGGATGGGCTGATCGACGAAAACGGCTATGTGCTCAACGACGAGACCATCGCCATGCTGATCCGCCAGTCGCTGTGCCAGGCCGAAGCCGGCGTGGACGTGGTGGCGCCGTCGGACATGATGGATGGGCGCATCGGCGCCATTCGCGGCGCGCTGGAAGTGAACAGATTCATTCACACGCGCATCATGGCGTATTCGGCCAAGTACGCATCGGCGTTTTACGGGCCGTTCCGCGATGCGGTGGGATCAAGCGGCAACCTGGGCAAGAGCGACAAGAATACCTATCAGATGGACCCGGCCAACAGCGACGAAGCGCTGCGCGAAGTGGGGCTGGACCTGGCCGAGGGCGCCGACATGGTGATGGTCAAGCCGGGCATGCCTTACCTGGACATCGTGCGCCGGGTGAAGGATGAATTCAGGGTGCCGACGTTCGCGTACCAGGTCAGCGGCGAGTACGCGATGCTGAAAGCGGCAGCGGCCAATGGCTGGCTCGACCACGACAAGGTCATGATGGAAGCCATGATGGCGTTCAAGCGGGCCGGCGCCGACGGGGTGTTGACGTATTTCGCCCTGGATATCGCGCGCTTGCTCAAAACCCGCGCCTGATTGTCGCCCCCCCCCCGCGTTCGCGAGGACGAGCAATTTTTTTCAGCGCCCCGGGTAGCGCTTGTACTCGGGGAACATTTCCTTGAACAGGAAAGCTTCCAGCTCGGCCTGATCGGCCGGGCGCGCGCTCATCGTCACCACCCGTTGCAGGCGGTGCGAATCCCACTCGAAATCGCCGGTTTTTTCCTTGCGGATCAATTCGATCATCTTCTTCACGATCGCCGTTTCGATATCCGGCTCGCCGCCGCGTTCGACCGTCACCTGCTGCAGCCAGCGCCGCTTGAAGTTCTGGTTCCAGCCGCGGAACTTGAGCTGGGCCGACGCAAAACTCTTGTCCGTCACGCTGAATACACCGCCGGTATCGTTCGGGTCCTGCCCCTGGCTGCGCCCGTTGGCGGCGGCGATGTTGGCCTTGGCGATGCGCATGCCGCGGTCGGCCTCGCTTTCCTCGGCCGGCTGGTCCGTCGTGTCTTGCCCGCGCGCACGGCGACGCGCTTCGATGGCCGCCGCCATGTCCATCTCCGGCGGTGCGGCCTTGGGTTTGGGCGGCTCGGGCTCCACCTTGACCGGCTTTTCGTTCGGCAAGGTAATCGTGTTGGGCAAACGCCGCACCAGCACCGGCGGCGTCGGCCTGGGCTTGTGCACCTGCTTCCGGGTTTTCGGCGCGGCAGCGGCCTGTTTCGGCTTGGGCTTGCCGGGCAGCGGCGACACATAGGTGATGTTGCCCTCCGGCGGCGCGGCCTTTTTCTGCTCTTCGCGCTTCTGGAACATGAAGGCCAGCAGCAAAATCACGTGCAGCGCCACCGTGATGGCGATACCAATGCGGTTGACCGGCTTTTTTTCCCCATAGCTCACCACGCCAGCAGTCGGCAGAGGCTGGCCGCAATGCTCGCAAAACCCGGTGTCGTCGGGCGAATGGTGGTAGTGGTCGCGCAAAATAGGTACAGCCTTCAGGGAACAAGGTCAACATACATCGGCCGGAGTGCCGCAGTCTATCCTTTTTGCCGGCTTTGCGCACGGGAAAGAAACGGATCGTGGTGAGCTTACAAGAT
>CBFGOU010000364.1:0-5219 GCA_965650445.1 uncultured Oxalobacteraceae bacterium
GCTATCATTATCGTTAAGCACGTCGGCGTAGCTCAGGCTGTAGCGGTGGCCATCGTCGAGGAAGTTCAGGTAGCGCCCGGCGGCGTAGGGCGTTTTGCCGATCACCAGTTGATTGTTGGAGAAGCGGGCATTGGCAAAATACTGGGCGAAGCCGTCGATGAACGAGAGCGGCGCGCGGATTTCGGTGTGGCGGTACAGAAAGTGACGGGCATAGCCTTCGAACAGGAAGGACAGGGTGTCGTTGGCGGGGGCCTTGGTCAATTGCGCATTGTCGAGATCGACAATGGGTTCCAGCTCCACGCCGGCGGCCTGCACGCCCGCGCTGCAACTGTTATACAGGCCAACGGCATCGGCCGGCGTTTTGCCGGCGTGCGCGGCCAGGGCGCCAACCTTGTCGTGGTAATACAGGGTGAGCTTGGGTTCGCGCGGCTGGGCCTTGAAGTAGGGCTTGGTATAGACGCGCAGCAGGAAATCCAGGCGTTCCATGTTGTTCAAGAGCTGTGCGACGCCTTCCCGGGAGGTGTCGGAATAGACCACGAAATGCTGGCTCTCCGCCTTGAACCACCCGGACGGGTTTTTCTGGCCCGCGATGGTGACGCGCTGTTCGGCTGGCGCCGGACTGGCCTGCTGGGCGATGGCCGGGTGGGTGCACAGCAGGGTCAGCGCCGCCAGGGCGCTGTTGCGAAGGGGATGCTTCATTCGTGTCTCTCCTGGAACCGGACCGTTCCAGGTCACGACTCTGCAAATTGGTAAGTAAGGTTGCTGAATGTGTAAGGGTAGCGGATAGGAACGCTGGTGGCAATGTGCCATCGAAAAATGCGTCAACGCAGGTTGACAAGTGCGCCGATGTCAACTAAGGTTGACACATGAAGCCGATCAAGATTGACATCCCGGAAGAGCCCGGCGATGCGCTCGCGGCCGTGGTAGCACTGCGCGTGCTGGCCGACCAGGTCGAGCGCACCGCGGTGCGCAATGCGTTCGCGCAGGGATGGACCTGGGCGCAAATCGCCGAAGGTTTGGGGGTGACGCGGCAGGCGGCGCACAAGCGCCACGCCGGTGCGCTCGCGCAGGAAGCAGCAGCACATGCGAAGGAAACCACTCATGTTGCAAGCATTCAGGAACCGATTGAAGGACGTGCAGACGATTAAACGCCTGTGCCTGGAAGCGGAACGGCAGGCTCGCCTGTCGGGCTACCGGCATCCCGGCGCGGAGCATTACTTGCTGGCCGCATTCGCACTCGACGACGGAACGGCGCGCGCTACTTTCGCGCGCCTGAACGCCGATCCGCAGGCGCTGGGGCCGGCAATCCTTGCCCATCACCTGGGCGCGCTCGCGAGCCTGGGCATCGACGCAAGCCGTGTGCCCCCGCCGCCGGAACAGGGCCCGGCGCCGATCCTGTTCGAAGCGGCTGAATCCGGCAAGGCCGTCGTACAGGCGCTGGCGGGCCTGCGCCGGGCCACCGCCAGCCCGCGTCTGCTTGGCGCGCATGTATTGCTGGCGGTGGCGGCCATGCAGAACAGCACTGCGGCGCGCTCGCTGCGCAGCCTGCGCATCGACCTGCGCGAGATGGCCCGTGCCGCGAGCGACGAAATCAGCCTACGGAGCGGGGCTCTGGAAAGCTGAGCGCAGCCTTAACTGGCGGCGCAGTTCCAGCGCGACCTGGGTGCGCTGGGGCTCGTCGATAAAACCGCCGACATCAACCTGCACGCCGCGCGCTTCGAGGTGGATCAAGTCGAAGCGGCCGGCCGGCGGCACGATGCGGGTCCAGCACGGGTCGAGCCGGGTCTGGCAAACGCGGTCGCCTTCGACCCGTTCGATCAGCAGGCAGTCCGGCGTGAGCGCGATGCGTTCGCGGTCGCCGGCGTGGCTGGCGTAGCTCAGCAGCGCCGCCACCAGCGCCAGCACATGCAGCCAGGCGAAGGCCAGCACCGGCCACAGGCCGAACAGCGCGAAGACACAGCCGACGATGAGTAATACGGCGCACAGCGCTCCGATCGCCAGCACCGAGTGGCGCGGTGACAGTGAACAGTTGCGCTTGAGTAGCCAGTGCTGTTCCATGGGGCGTCTCCCGCTACCGCGATGCGCTCACTTCACCACCGGCGGCGTCTCGAAGGTGTGGAAGGGCGCCGGACTGGGCACGGTCCATTCCAGCCCTTCGGCTCCCTCCCAGGGCTTGGCCGGCGCCGCACGGCCACCGCGCACCACCGGCAGCACCACCGCCACCAGCCAGTACACCTGGCTGAGCCCGAACAGCAGCGCGCCCATGCTGACGATGGCGTTGAAGTCGGCGAACTGGGCCGGGTAATCGGCGTAGCGGCGCGGCATGCCGGCCAAGCCCAGGAAATGCATGGGGAAAAATGTGAGATTCACCCATACGAGCGAATTCCAGAAGTGGAATTTGCCACGCCACTCGCTGACCATGTGCCCGGTCCACTTCGGCACCCAGTAATAAAAGCCGGCAAACAGGGCAAACAGCGAGCCGGCCACCAGCACGTAGTGGAAATGGCCCACTACGTAATAGGTGTCCTGCACCTGGATGTCGATCGGCACGATCGACAGCAGCACACCGGACAGGCCGCCGATGGTGAACACCCAGATGAAGCCGACGGCGAACAGCATGGCCGGCTCGAACGTGAGCGAGCCGCGCCACATGGTGGCGATCCAGTTGAATACCTTGACCCCGGTCGGCACCGCCACCAGCATGGTGGCGTACATGAAGAACAGTTGCGCCGTGACGGGCATGCCGGTGGTAAACATGTGGTGGGCCCAGACGATGAACGAGACGATGGCGATGGCGGCCGCCGCATACACCATGGAGGCGTAGCCGAACAGCGGCTTGCGCGAGAAGGCTGGAATCACGTGCGAAATGATGCCGAAGCCGGGCAGGATCATGATGTAGACCTCGGGGTGGCCGAAAAACCAGAACAGGTGCTGGAAGATCAGCGGGTCGCCGGCGGCGGCGGCATCGAAGAAGGTGGTGCCGAAATGGCGGTCGGTCAGCAGCATGGTCACGGCGCAGGCCAGTACCGGCATGACGGCGATGAGCAGGTAGGCGGTGATCAGCCAGGTCCAGCAGAACATGGGCATTTTCATCAGGGCCATGCCGGGCGCGCGCAGGTTGAGGATGGTGACGATGATGTTGATGGCGCCCATGATGGACGAGGCGCCCATCAGGTGCACGGCGAAGATCGTCATGTCCATGCCGGCGCCCATCTGCAGCGACAGCGGCGGGTACATGGTCCAGCCCGAGCCGGGCGCCCCGCCGGCCGTGAAGAAGGCCGCCAGCAGCAGCAGCGCGGCGGGCGGCAGCAGCCAGAACGACAGGTTGTTCATGCGCGCGAAGGCCATGTCGGACGCGCCGATCTGCAGCGGCACCATCCAGTTGGCGAAGCCGACGAAGCCCGGCATGATGGCGCCGAACACCATGATGAGCCCATGCATGGTGACGAACTGGTTGTACAGCTCGGGCTGGAAGAATTGCAGGCCCGGCTGGAACAGTTCGGCGCGGATCAGCAGTGCCAGCACGCCGCCGGTCATGAACATGACCAGGGAAAACCACAGATACAGGGTGCCGATATCCTTGTGGTTGGTGGCGTACAGCCAGCGCCGCCAGCCGTGCGGATGGGCGTGCGCCGCGCCGGCAGGGTGGGCTGCGTGGCCATCGAGCGTGTCGGCGTGCATGACGTTCCTCCTTGCGGTAGCCCGTGCGGTCGCCCGGCATGCATGGCGCATGCGCGGCGTGGATGAGACTACCAATTAGAGAGGCGCGATCGGCGCCGGTTCCCGCGCCGCAGTGAATCTTCTTTGACAGGCGTCAGGACGCCGGACCCAGGCGCGCGGTAGCACCGTCGACGACGGTGGCGGAAAACGATAGTCGCGCCGGCGCCTGCTGGCCGTTGGAGATCAGATTGGTCAGCAGCTCGGCCACCGCCAGGGTCATGGGTTGCATGGGCAGGCGCAGGGTGGTCAGGTTATAGCTCAGCCAGCCCGCCTGGGGGATACCGTCGAAGCCGGTGATCGACAGGTCGCGCGGCACCGTCAGTTGCATGTCGTGGCGCGCGCTGTCCAGGCAGCCGATGGCCATCACATCGTTGGCGCAGATGACGGCGTCGGGCAGGCCGCCCAGGCGACCGACGATTTCGCGCAGGCCGTGGCTGCCGCTGGCGTAGTCGAAGCCGCCGGCCACCACCAGCGGCGCGGCCAGGCCGATCTCCTCCAGACGCGCGCACACTCCGCGCCGGCGCTCGTTGGCGAGCACCGAGTCGGCCGGGCCGTCGATCATGGCGAAGCGCTTGTGGCCGGCCGCGGCCAGGCGGGTGACCATCAGGCGCGCCGCTTCCTGCTGATCGCACACGACCGCGCTGGCGTGGCCGCCCGGCTGCTGCCGGTTGAACAGCACAAAGGGCACCTGGCGCCGTTCGAATTCGGCCATCTGGACGGGCGAGAGCTGGGCGCCCACCACCACACCGTCAACCTGGTGCTGCCAGATATCGGCCAGGGTGTGGTCGATGTCGCTCTCGTGCGCCAGGCTGAACAACAGTACGCGCATGCCGCGCTGGCCGAACTGGCGGCTCAGCTCGGACAATACTTCCGGATAGTGCATGCTGACCTGGGTCGACAGCACCACCGCCACCAGGTTGGAACGCCGGGTGTTGAGGCTGCGCGCGGCGGCATTGGGGGTGTAGTCGAGATCGCGCGCCGCTTCCATCACGCGCGCGTAGGTGGCCTTGGAGACGCTGGCCTTGGGCTGAAAACAGCGCGACACGGCCGACTGCGAAACCCCGGCCGCGATCGCGACGTCGTAGGACGTGACCCGGCGCGCTTCGGTGGGGCACGCCGACCGGAGCGAAGAAAGCGGCGGTACGCGCTCGCTCCTACACCAGCGTGAGCACGGACTTTCTCGTCACGAAGACGCTCATCGGGATCAACGTCCTCGTCTTCCTCGCCCAGGTCGTGCAGTCCGGAAGCTTCACGCAGCCCTTCAGCGAGATCTTCTTTCGCGGGGCGCTCGCCGCTCCCCCTGTCGCGCAGGGAGAGTGGTATCGGCTCGTCACCAGCGCCTTCCTACACGGAAGCGTGCTGCACATCCTCTTCAACATGCTCATGCTCTGGTGGTTCGGCCGTGCGCTCGAGGACCTGCTCGGCCGCGCGCGTTTTCTCGCCATCTACTTCGTCTCGATCCTCGCGGGATCCGCCGGTGCGCTCCTCCTCACGCCCGA
>CBFGOU010000365.1:0-5216 GCA_965650445.1 uncultured Oxalobacteraceae bacterium
CACGATCTTCTGGCCGACCTGATTGTCCCAGCCCGGAGTGCCGACGCGCGCGCCGATCTTGTCGCTGGCGGCTGCGGCCACGGTCTGCGCCATCGATGCCTGCTGGATTGGCGCGGCGCTCGGCGCCGGGGCGGCCTGGATGTCCTTCAAGGTGAAGTGTTCGGCTTTTTTCTCCGGAGCCGCCAGGCGCTCGGCGACGACGGCCTGCGGTGCGGCCTGCCCGGCCAGCTGGGCCGCTTCGGCGCGCGGCGCCTGCACGGCGGTCATGGCGGGCAGGGTGTCGGATGGCTGGCCGTCCTCGGCGGCCACTACCGGCTTGGCGGCCGCGGCGGCCGGCTCGGCCAGCACCGGCGCATCGGACTTGACCTCGGCGCGCGGCGTGGCAATGCGCTCGAAGGCGCTTGCGGTGGCGCGTTGCAGGCTTGGCATGGCCTGCGCCTGCTCGGCAACCTGGGTGGCCGCTTCGGCGGGAAGCTGCGCCACAGCCGCCGCGCTGTCGTCGGCCGCCGGCGCCGTTGCCGCGGCCGGCAATTCGGCCACGTCGACCGGCGCTGCGGCGCGCGCGCCGGCGCTGTCGAGGGCGATGGCGCTGTCGTCTGCCGGGGCGGCGGCTGGCGGCTGAACCTGTACCGGCTGATTGAAGCTGGCCACCAGTGCCAGCATGTCCACCACCGGCGTGCTGGCGGCGGCCTGCGCCGCCGCTGCTGCGTCGTGTTCGGCATCGTCCGCCTTGGCGGCCGCCTTCTCGCTCTTGGCGGCTTTGGCATCGGCCGGCTTGGCGCTGTCGGCGGGGGCTTTGGCGGCGGGCGCCTTTTCCGCCGTGGCCTGCCTGGCTGCGGGCTTGGGCGCGGGAGCGGGCGGCGGCGGCGCCTGGCGCTGGGCCACTTCGCGCGAGAGCGTCTGGCTGAACTGGCCGTTTTCGGCGCCGGCGTTGACGTTCTGGCGTGCCGGGGCTGGGCTGGCGCCGGAAATCTGGATCGGGAGAGTCGGGGTCTGCATCATCTTCGTCGCTCGCTAGGTAGGTCAGCGTTTGTAATAGGCTTGGCGCGCCGCGTGTTCGTCCATCTGCTTCTGATCGCGCTTGTTTTCCAGGCGCAGCGCTTCGGCGGCGGCGCGGTCGTTGAGCGTCTTGTACGACAGGCGCTTGCGCTCACTGGCCTGCCATGCGGTTTTTTCAAGTCCGCTCTTGTGCTGCGCATGCTTGAGCACTTCGCGCTGGCCGTTGATGGCGTTATCGAGCTTGCCCATGAAGGCCACGAAATTGTGGTACGCCATCGGGGTGATGCCGGCCACCTGGGCGCCATCGAGCTTGCGCGCGTAGTCATCCCGATAACCCAGCAGCATCTGCAGCTTTTGCTCGGCATCCTCGACCGCCTTCAGGGCGACGCCCAGGCGCTTGGCGGCATCGTCCGAATCGCGCTGGGCGAGCTCGATGAGGGTGGCAAGTGCGGAGGAATTGGCCATGATGAGCGATTATAGGAGCGCCCGCCGCTGCGCCATCAGTGGAATAGAGAGGTAAGTTGGGCCAAGCTCTCGTGCATGCCTACCTTGTCGGTGATTTCCTGGCACAGGAAAGCCTCGATTTTCTCGTTCAGGGCGATGGCCTGGTCGAGCGTCGGATCGCTGCCCGGGGCGTAGGCGCCCACGCTGATCAGGTCGCGCGAACGCTCGTAGCGCGAGTACAGCTGCTTGAGGCGGCGCGCGGCCTGCTGGTGCGGCGCGCTGGTAATCGAGTGCATGACCCGGCTGATCGACTGTTCGATGTCGATCGCGGGGTAGTGGCCGGCTTCGGCCAGCTTGCGATTCAGGACGAAGTGGCCGTCGAGGATCGCGCGCGCCGAGTCGGCGATCGGGTCCTGCTGGTCGTCGCCCTCGGTCAGCACAGTGTAGAAGGCGGTGATCGAGCCGCCGCCTTCGAGGCCGTTGCCGGCCCGTTCGACCAGCACCGGCAGCTTGGCGAACACCGACGGCGGATACCCCTTGGTGGCGGGCGGCTCGCCGATGGCCAGGGCGATCTCGCGCTGGGCCATGGCGTAGCGGGTCAGCGAATCCATGATCAGCAGGACGCTCTTGCCCTGGTCGCGGAAGTATTCGGCAATCGCGGTGGCATAGGCCGCACCCTGCAGGCGCATCAGCGGCGGGCTGTCGGCCGGTGCGGCCACCACGGCCGATCGCGCCAAGCCGTCGGGGCCGAGAATGTGTTCGATGAATTCCTTGACCTCGCGGCCCCGTTCGCCGATCAGGCCGACCACGATCACGTCGGCGTCGGTGTAGCGCGCCATCATCCCCAGCAGCACCGACTTGCCCACGCCGGAACCGGCGAACAGGCCAAGGCGCTGGCCGCGCCCGACGGTCAGCATGGAGTTGATCACGCGCACGCCAACGTCGAGGGTTTCCTTGATCTCGGCGCGGTCGAGCGGATTGGCGGGGCGCACATTGATCGGGGCGCTGTCGTCGGCGTTGAGCGGTCCGCGCCCATCGAGCGGGCGGCCGGCGCCGTCGACCACGCGGCCCAGCAGCTGCCAGCCGACCGGCAGGTGGCGCGCGCGGTCGCTCGGGCGGCGGCGCGGATGCATCACCGAGCCGGGGCGCGGCAGCTGCGCTTCGACCGGGAACACGCGCGTGCCCGGGACGATCCCTTCGACATCGCTTTGCGGCATCAGGAACAGGCGGTCGCCGTCGAATCCCACCACTTCGGCTTCCACCCGCGCGCCGTTGGGCATGGGGATGGTGCAGGCCGAGCCGACCGCCAGGCGCAGGCCGACGCATTCCATCACCAGGCCGGCCACGCGCGTGACCCGGCCCGATACCTGCATCGGTTCGACGAAGCCGGTCACCGCGCTGCAATCGGCGAGGTAGGCTTTCCAGCGCGTGGTATGGCGGTCCATGCCTAGCTGTCCAGCCACTCGACGTTCTTGGCCAGCGCCTGCGACAGGCGCTGCCAGCGCGCCGAGGCTTGCGCGTCAATCTGGTTTTGCGGGGTGTCGATCTTGCAGCCGCCGCGCTCGACGGCCGGGTCGGTCACCACGCGCCAGCCGCATTTTTCCAGCTCGTCGCCCATGGCTTCCAAAACCAGTTCGGCGTCCTGCGGATTGAGGATCACCTTGGCCGGCTGCTGAAACACCGGCAGATAGCCGATCGCTTCGCGGATCACCGGCAAAATCAGTTCGGGCTTGACGTCGAGGGCGGTGCGCAGCATGCCGCGCGCCAGGTTCAGCGCCAGTTCGAGCACGTCGTTGGCGATCACCTCGTCGGCCTGCGCCACCGCGTTGCCGAAAGTGACGGCGATCGACTGCAGGTGTTCCAGTTCGCGCGCCGCTTCGGCGCGGCCCATGGCCAGGCCGTCGGCGTAGCCGCTGGCGCGGCCTTCCTCCATGCCCTGCGCGTGCGCGGCCGCGCGGATGGCGGCGCAGTCTTCCTCGGTGGGCAGTTCGACCGGCGGCGGGGGCGGCGCGCGCTTGGCCACCACGCTGGGACGCTCGTCGCCGAACGAATTCATCTCCCAGCGCTGATAGGCGCTCTGCAGCTCTTTCGGGATATCAGACAAACGAATCCTCCCCTTTGCCACCCAGGACGATCTGGCCTTCGTCGCTCAGGCGGCGCACGATCTGCAGGATCTGCTTCTGCTGGGCTTCGACTTCCGACAGGCGCACCGGCCCCTTCGATTCCAGGTCTTCGCGCATCATTTCGCCGGCGCGCGCGCTCATGTTCTTGAAGATCTTCTCGCGCAGGTCCTGCGAGGCGCCCTTGAGCGCGATGATCAGCATTTCGGACTGCACTTCGCGCAGCAGCAGCTGGATGCCGCGGTCGTCGATATCGATGATGTTATCGAACACGAACATCTCGTCCATGATCTTCTGCGCCATGTCGTTGTCGTAGTTCTTGATGTTGTCCATGACCGAGCCTTCCTGCTCGCCGCTCATGAAGTTCAGGATCTCGGCCGCGGCGCGCACGCCGCCCAGCGACGACTTCTTGATGTTTTCGTTACCCGACAGGAGCTTGGTGAGCACGTCGTTCAGCTCGCGCAGCGCGGCCGGCTGCACGCCGTCGAGCGTGGCGATGCGCAGCACCACGTCGTTGCGCAGACGGTCGGTGAAGTTGCCGAGGATTTCGCAAGCCTGGTCGCGTTCCAGGTGGACCAGGATGGTGGCGATGATCTGCGGGTGCTCGTTGCGGATCAGTTCCGACACCGACGATGCGTCCATCCACTTCAGGCTTTCGATGCCCGACGCGTCCTTGCCGCCCAAAATACGCGACAGCAGCACCGAGGCCTTGTCGTCGCCCAGCGCCTTGGTCAGCACCTGGCGGATGTATTCGTCCGAGTCCAGGCCCACGGTGGAATTGAGCTCGGTCTGCTGGCGGAACGAGTCCAGCACCGTGACCACCTGTTCATGCTGCACGCTCTTCATCGTGGCCATCGCAGCGCCCAGCTTGAGCACTTCACGCGGACCGAGAAAGCGCATCACTTCCGCGGCCTCCGATTCGCCGATGGCCAGCATCAGGATCGCTGCCTTGTGAATCCCGTTATCATTCATTTGCGCCTACCCATGCTTTAACCACGTTTGCCACGACCCGCGGGTCTTCCTTGGCCAGATTCTTGGCCATCTGCAGATTCTCGCGATATCCCTGCGCCGTCTGGGCTTCTATTTCTTCGAGCTGCGAGCGGTTGATGACCGCCTGTTCATCCTCTTCGTGCGCGATTTCGACCGGTTCCGGCGCCGCCGGCACGGAGGATATCTCATCGAGCTTGCGGAAGATCGGCCGCAGCATCGGACGCAGGATGCGGAAGAACAGGTACGACAGCACGATGGCGGCCAGGGTGAATTTGCCGATTTCCTTGGCCAGCGCGATATTGCCCGGATCGCGCCACCAAGGGATGGTCGGAGGCGGATCGACCGGCTTGTCGACGCCGTCGAACGGCGCATTGGTCACGTTGAGGGTGTCGCCGCGCTCCTTCGAGTAGCCCATCGCCTCGCGCACCAGGTCATTGATCTGTGCCACCTCGGCGGCGGTCAGGGGCTTGACGGTGACCTTGCCGGTCTTGGCGTCGACGATGCGGCGATAGTTGACCAGCACGCCGACCGACAGGCGCTTGATGCCGCCCATCGGCTTCTGCTCGTAGCGCACGGTCTTGTCGACTTCGAAATTGGTGGTGGCGTCCTTGCGGCTGCTGCTGTTGGCGCTGTTTGCTTGGAGAGTGCGATGGCCCGTCGCAG
>CBFGOU010000366.1:0-5213 GCA_965650445.1 uncultured Oxalobacteraceae bacterium
GCGAAGGCGGCCGTACCGTCGGCGCCGGCGTGGTTGCCAAGATCATCGCTTAATTTTTTAAGCTGATCTGATCCAGGGCGGGGAAAACAGCTTATACTGTCGACCCTGCCAAAGGGATGGGCCGCGCGGCCCATCCCTAGCCCTGATTCATATTGCCGAGCAGTTTGCCCGGTTCGCTCTTTAAGGAAATACCATGTCCGCACCAACCAACCAGAAAATCCGCATTCGCCTGAAGGCTTTCGATTACAAGCTGATCGACCAGTCCGCACTCGAAATCGTTGACACCGCCAAGCGCACCGGCGCTGTGGTCAAGGGCCCGGTTCCACTGCCGACCCGCATCCAGCGTTTCGACGTTCTGCGTTCGCCGCACGTCAACAAGACCTCGCGCGATCAGTTCGAAATCCGCACCCACCAGCGTCTGATGGACATCGTGGACCCAACGGACAAGACCGTTGACGCACTGATGAAGCTGGACCTGCCAGCTGGCGTCGACGTCGAAATCAAGCTGCAATAATTTTAATTGGCAGCGGAGCGATCCGCAGCCAGGTCGGGGCCGGTCAGGTGCGCACAGCAGTGCGTACCGGCCGGCCCCGCTGTCGTTTGTCGGCATTGCGCACGATTGTCAGGGCGGGCATACTTGCCAGATGAGCATTCTTCCCTCCAGGCGCATCCTGATCGTCGAAGACGAACAGGCCATCGCCGACAGCATCGCCTACGCGCTGCGCACCGACGGCTTCAGCCCGCAGCACCTCACCCTGGGCGCCGCAGCACTCGCCAGCGTGCGCGCCGATGCTCCCGCGCTGCTGGTGCTCGATGTCGGCCTGCCCGACATGAACGGCTTCGAAGTGTGCCGCCAGCTGCGCCAGTTTTCCAACGTGCCGGTGATTTTCCTGACCGCCCGCAGCGACGAGATCGACCGCATCGTCGGCCTGGAAATCGGTGCGGACGATTACGTCACCAAGCCGTTTTCCCCGCGCGAACTGGTGGCGCGCATCCGCGTCGTGCTGCGCCGCCTGGCGCCGGGCGCGCCGCCGCAGCGCTTCGAATTGCGCGAGCACGAGGCGCGCATCCTGTACCGCGGCCAGGCGCTGGACCTGACCCGCTATGAATACCGCTTGCTCAAAACCATGCTGGAGCACCCCGGCCACGTGCTCGGGCGCGCCCAGCTGATGGACCGGGTCTGGCACGACGCCCCCGACACGCTCGACCGCACCGTCGACGCCCACGTCAAATCGCTGCGCGCCAAGCTGCGCGCGCTCGATCCCACGTCCGACCCGATCCAGACCCACCGCGGCATGGGCTACAGCCTGTCGGTCCCATGAAGATCGGCCCGCGCATCCTGCTGGGCTATTTCCTGATCGTCGGCCTGGCCGCGTGGTTCCTGCTGGCGGTGTTCGTGCAGCAGGTCAAGCCGGGCGTGCGCGCCACCCTGGAAGACACCCTGGTCGATACCGCCAATCTGCTGGCGGTGCTGGTGGCCGACGACGTCAAGGCCGGCCGCACCGGGCCGGACACGATGCTGGGGCGCATCCGCGCGGCCGAGCGCCGCAATGTCGACGTGCAGATCGATGGCTTTCGCAAGCTGGTCCTGAATTACCGCGTGTACATCACCGACACGCGCGGCATCGTCACCTTCGATTCGCGCGGGCAGGACGTCGGCAAGGATTATTCGCGCTGGAACGATGTCTACCTCACCTTGCGCGGCGCCTACGGTGCGCGCAGCACGCGTGCCTATCCGGGCGACGACAGCAGCGCCGTGATGCACGTGGCCGCGCCGATCCGCGACGGCGGGCGCATCATCGGCGTGCTGACCGTGGCCAAGCCGATTTCCACCGTGCAGCCGTTTGTCGCGCGCAGCCAGCGCATCATCCTCGAACGCGGCGCCTTGCTGCTGGTCCTGTCGCTGGCGATCGGGGCCGCCTTCACCTGGTGGCTGACCCATTCGCTGCGCAAGCTGATGCGCTATATCGGCGAGGTCGAAGCCGGCCGCAAGGCCACCTTGCCGGCGCTGGGCAACAATGAAATCGGCACGCTCGGCCGCGCGCTGGAAGAGCTGCGCCACAAGCTCGAAGGCAAGCAGTACGCGGAAGAACTGATGCACACCCTGGCGCACGAACTGAAAAGTCCGATCGCCGCCATCCAGGGTGCGGCCGAGCTCATGCAGGAAGACATGCCCGCCGGCGAGCGCCGCCATTTTCTCGGCACGATCCTGCAACAGAATGCGCGCCAGAAACAGCTTATCGACAAGCTGCTGGCCCTGATCCGGGTCGAGCAGCAGCAATACCTGAGCGCGCCCGGGCGGGTCGAGCTGAGCGGGCTGGCGGCGCTGGCCGAGGGCGATTGCCAGGCCCGCCTGAACGCACGCGGCCTGACCCTGCGGACCGGGATCGCGCCGCTGCGGGTGCCGGGCGACCTGCTGCTGCTGCGCCAGGCGCTGGGCAATCTGATCGACAACGCCATCGATTTTTCGCCGCCCGGCGGCACCATTACCGTGAGGGCGGAGCGGCGCGGCAGCATGGCGGTGCTCAGCGTGCTGGATCAGGGACCGGGCATTCCGGACTACGCGGCCGAGCGTCTGTTCGAGCGCTTCTATTCGCTGGCGCGGCCGGACGGCGCGCGCAGTACCGGCCTGGGCCTGCCCTTCGTGCGCGAGGTGGCGGCGCTGCACCGCGGCACGGCCAGCGTGGTCAATGCCGAGGGCGGCGGCGCGCTGGCCAGCCTGGCCCTTCCTGCCGAATAGCCGGCAAGGGTTCACACAGAACGCATACTGGGCGCACATGCACTTTCTACACTGGAAGCTCTTTCACACAAGGAACCGCCATGCAAAGAACGCTGCTCTTCAAAATACTCGCCATCGCCGGCCTGACCCTTCTCATTGCGATCGCCGTGGCGATGATCCAGGCCACCATCCGCGAGCGGGCAAATTTCCGGCAGGAAGCTGTCGCCAGCATCGCCACCGACTCGGTCCGCCAGCAGATCATCGCCGGGCCGGTGCTGGTCATTCCCTACGACGATGAATACGAGGAAGTGGCCAAGCCGGACGACGACAGCAAGCGCGCCGTCGTCACGCGCGTGGCGCACCGGCGTTTCCTGGTCTTTCCCAGCCAGCTGACGATAGCGGGCAAGATCGATACCGACCGCCGCTACCGCGGCATCCACCAGGTGCTGGTGTATTCGGGCAGGCATGAATTTTCCGGCGACTATCTGCTGCCGGTCCAGGGCGACTTGCCGCGCGCCACGCCGCAATCGCGCATCCGCGTCGGCAAGGCCCAGATCGCGCTGGGGATCGAAGATGTGCGCGGCATCCACAACATTCCGCAGGTCGTCTTCAACGGCAACAAGGCCGATTTCCAGCAGGGCAGCGGCCTGGAGGGCATCAGCGGCATGCATGCCGACATCGGCGCGCTGGCGCTGGCCGAGCCGGTGCGGGCGCGCTTCGCCTTCAGTCTCGGGCTGGACGGTATCGAAAGCTTGCGCGTGGTGCCCGTGGCCACCAACAACCGCGTGCAGCTGGCCTCCAACTGGGCCCATCCGCAATTTTCCGGGCAGTTCCTGCCGTCGCCGCGCCAGCGGGTCATCAATGCGCAGGGATTCAGCGCCAGCTGGGACGTGTCGTCGCTGGCCACCAACGCGCAGCAGCAGCTGCGCGATATCGACCGCGGCGGGCAGGGCAAGGCGGCCAGTCTGTCCGCGCTCGACAGCTTCAGTGTGGGATTCATCGAGCCGGTCAACGTGTATTCGCTGGCCGAGCGCGCCGCCAAGTACGGCTTGCTGTTCGTGGCGCTCACCTTCGGCGGCTTTTTCGTGTTCGAGGTGTTGAAGCGCCTGCCGATCCACCCGATCCAGTACCTGCTGGTCGGCCTGGCGCTGGCACTGTTTTTCCTGCTGCTGGTGAGCCTGTCGGAGCACATCGCCTTCGCCCTGGCATACCTGCTGGCCAGCGCCGCCTGCATCGTGCTGATCGGCTTTTACCTGAGTCATGTGCTGGGCGACTGGCGCCGCGGGATCGGCTTCGGCAGTGCCCTGACCTTGCTCTACAGCGCGCTGTACGGCATTTTGATTTCCGAAGACAATGCGCTGATACTGGGCAGCCTGCTGCTGTTCGCCGTGCTGGCCGGCGTGATGGTCGTGACCCGCAAGGTCAACTGGTACGCCATCGGCGCGGCGCCAACGTTGTAAAAATAATTGCTTTATCAGCGGTAGTGGCGCCCGCCGGTGGCGCTAGGCGGCCGGGCTCCAGCGGCGCAGCATCTCGGCCAGCTGGGCCGCGTTGAAGGGCTTGGCCAGATAGTCGTCCATGCCGGCCTTGAGGCAGCGTTCGCGGTCGCCGTCGAGCGCGCTGGCGGTCAGGGCGATGACGGGCAGGCGCGCGCGGCCCTCCGCCGTTTCCAGGGTGCGCAGGCGCATGACGGCCTGGTAGCCATCCATTTCCGGCATCATGCAATCCATCAGCACGATGTCGAAGCGCTTGGCCTCGATGGCGGCCAGCGCGGCGCGCCCGTCGTGCGCTTCGGTGACCTCGCAGCCCATGCGGGTCAGCAGCACGCGCGCCAGGTTGCGGTTGATTTCCGTGTCTTCGGCCACCAGCACGCGCAAGGGCGTGTTGGCCACCGCCGCGGGCGCCGCCGCGGCGGCCACCGGCGCCGGGGCGGCGGCCAGATCGCACGGCAGCGAGAAGGTGAAGGTCGAGCCCACGCCCGGCGTGCTGACGCAGCCGATGGTGCCGCCCTGCAGTTCGATCAATTGCTTGCAGATGGCCAGCCCGAGGCCGGAACCGCCGTAGGCGCGCGAGACCGAGCTGTCGGCCTGGCTGAACGGTACGAACAGCCGGCCGAGCGCGCTGGCGCTGATGCCGGCGCCGGTGTCGGCCACCGCGCAGTGCAGCAGGACGCGCCCCGGCGCGGCTGCCTCCACGCGGGCCTGCAGCGTGACCGTCACCTGGCCGGCGGCGGTGAACTTGATGGCGTTGCTGATCAGATTGCCCAGCACCTGGGCCAGCCGCAGCGGGTCGCCCATCACCGCCCGGACCGCGCCCAGCTCCAGCGTGCAGTCCAGGCGCAGCTGCTTCTTGACGGCACTGGCGCGGTACAGATCGACCGTTTCCCGCAGCAGCCTGGCCGGATCGAAGGCCAGCTGTTCCAGGGTGAGCTTGCCGGGCGCCACCCAAGACAGGGCGGGGGTTTAGTGGATTATTGGCAGCACGGCGGTGGGCC
>CBFGOU010000367.1:0-5184 GCA_965650445.1 uncultured Oxalobacteraceae bacterium
CGCGGCTTGTCCGGGGTGCTGTATTTGGCGCAGGCGGCGCGCGCCAGCCTGGCCGCTTCGACGTTCATCTCGTAGGCCAGGTGGGCCATGTGATAGTCGTCCTGGGCGATGCTGGTGGCGCCGAAGGTGTTGGTTTCGATCAGGTCGGCGCCGGCGGCCAGATAGCGTTCGTGGATTTCCTGGATCACCTGCGGCTGGGTCAGGGTCAGCAATTCGTTATTGCCCTTGACGAACAGCTCGCGCGCGCCGCTGTCGGGCGGAGCCGCGAAATCGGCGAAGCGGCCGTTCGGCCCGCCCCGGTAATCCTGCTCATTGAGCTTGTACTGCTGGATGATGGTGCCCATCGCGCCATCGAGGATCATGATCCGGCGCGACAGAATGTCGCGCAACTGGGTTTCAATCGGGGAGATGGCGGGAGCTGCGCTGGTCATCATGGGCTTTCAGAAAATCGTCACGAGGGGGACCTCGAAAAACCTGCTGCGAGGCCCCCGGGGGGCGGTAACACTTACCGGGTCTAAAATTATACGGCATCGGCGAGCCCGGCTTGCCGGGCAGGGCTCCGCGCCAGATTTGCTGGCTTGGATAGCGCTAACGTCGTTTGTATCCTTATGTATTTATTCGGCGGTTTGATACATAGGGATACAAAAGCGTTACTTCTTGCAATGCTGTTGTTACATTGCAGTTGGACAATCATGTCCTGATACAGGGCATGTTCGCCAATTATGGAGCAACAAAAATGAACGTAGATTTCGACAGCAATTGGGCCGAGGCAACCAGCAGCGCCGGCCATAGCGCAACCGTCACGGCCAGCCCTGCGGCCGTCACCCCGGCCGCCGTGCCAATGAAGCAGATCGTCACCATCCGTCTGGATGTCGACACGCTGGCATGGTTCAAGGCAGCCGGTCCGGGCTACCAAACCCGCATCAACCAGCTGCTGCGCGATCACATGGAAGCGCAGCAGGCGCAAGACAAGACTTAATCGAAGCTTTGTTCGTCGAGCGGGAAACTTTTTAGGAACTCAGCGGCGGGCAAACGCTTGCCGCCGGGTTTTTGAAGCTCGGTGATGCGCAGGGTGCCCTGGCCACAGGCCACCACGATGGCGTTTTTGGCGTCGCTTGCCAGCACCGTGCCGGGGAGGTCGCCGCTGCCGGCGTCCAGCGCCTCGGCGCCCCAGATCTTGATCGTCACGCCGTTCACCTGCGCATGCGCGCCGGGGAAGGGATCGAAGGCGCGGATCTTGCGGCTCAGCTGCAGTGCCGGCTGCCTGAAGTCGAGGGCGGCTTCTCCCTTGGAGACCTTGGCTGCGTAGGTCACGCCTTCCTCAGGCTGGACGGCGGGGTGCAGCTTGCCCTGTTCCAGCAGGCGCAATGCATCCACGATCATCGTGCCCCCCAGCGCCGCCAGTTTGTCGTGCAGGGTGGCGGTGGTGTCGGTCGCTGCGATGGCGATGCGTTCCATGGTCAGCATCGGGCCGGTGTCCAGGCCTTCTTCCATTTGCATGATGGTCACGCCGGTTTCGGCATCGCCCGCTTCGATGGCGCGATGGATTGGTGCGGCGCCACGCCAGCGCGGCAGGATGGAACCGTGGATGTTGATGCACGGCTTGATGTCGAGCGTGCTGCGCGGCAGGATTAATCCGTAGGCAGCCACGACCATCACATCGTAGCCGGTATGGAGCAGGCGCTCGTGCGCGGCACTGGCTTCGGCGGCGCGCTGCGGGTCCTTGCTGTCCCTGCGCAGCGACAAGGGCTGCAGCACTTCGATCCCGTGCTGCACGGCGTATTGCTTGACGGCGGAGGCGTGCAATTGCATGCCGCGTCCGGCAGGGCGGTCCGGCTGGGTCAGCACGAGCGGTATCTCGAAACCGGCTTCGTGCAGGGATTTCAGGGCGACCGCGGCGAATTCGGGCGTGCCGGCGAAGATGATTTTCATAGGCGGTGTTGGCGTCCCCCGCATTCGCGAGGGCAAGCTCGCGCGGACGCGGGGACCCGTGCTGAGCGAGCAAAATGGGGTCCCCGCTTGCGCGAGGACGACAGAAGTTGCTTAGTGGCGCGCGCCACTGGCGCGCTGGGCGGCCTGGCGTTCGATCCCGCGGTTTTCCTTCAACATCTTGGCCTTGATGCGGTTGCGCTTGAGCGGCGACAGGTAATCGACAAACACCTTGCCTGCCAGATGGTCCATTTCATGCTGGATGCATACCGCCATCAAGCCGTCGGCCTCCAGTTCGAACTGCTCGCCCTTCTGGTTCAGCGCGCGCACCTTGACCTGCGCGGGGCGCTCGACCCCATCGTAGACGCCCGGCACCGACAAACATCCTTCATCGTAGACCTGCTTTTCGGCACTGGCCCAGATGATTTGCGGATTGATGAATACCCGCAAGTCGTCCTTGGTCTCGGAAATGTCGACCAGAATCAGCTGCTCGTGCACATCCACCTGGCTGGCGGCCAAACCCACGCCAGGTGCGTCGTACATGGTCTCGGCCATGTCCTCGACCAGTTTTTGCAGGCGCTCGCCGAATTCGGTGACGGGCTTGGCAACCTTGTGCAAACGGGCATCGGGGTAGCGGAGAATATTCAGTATTGCCATATGTCTAGGTCAACTTGGTAACAATTGGGGGATTAGAACGCTTGCTTTTGCACGAAAGATGCTCTAAAACAACAAAAACGCAACACTTTGACCAGGGGCCGGAACGCGGTTTTTCTTGCTAGTTCAAGGATTTATGTGCAGAATTTGATTCAGTTTGGCAAGCCTTACCATCGGGTTTGATCGATAGGGCAGCGTAACAATGTGCTGTCGTTGCACTGTTGCTGGCACCGTTGGCGAGTCCAGACAGCAACCCGTTTTATGCCGCACTTTACGGACATCTCAATGAAAAATTTTAGCACAGTCGGCGTCCGCATTGCGGTAAGCGCGCTTTTTGCGGGGCTGCTGGCAGCGCCGGTCCAGGCCGGCACTTGTGAATTCCGGCCCAATGCGCCCGACCAGCATCTGGTCGTCAAGGGCGATACCCTGTGGGGCATTTCCGGCACCTTTCTGGAGCACCCGTGGTGCTGGCCACAGGTGTGGGGCATGAACAAGGAAGAAATCCGCAATCCCCACTGGATCTATCCTGGCCAAACCATTTATTTCGACCGCGCCAACAAGCGCCTGTCGCTGAATCCGCCCGGCAGCGACGACGGCGCCAATGGCCGGGATGGCGCCGGCGCCAACGGCGTCAATGGCGTCAATGGCGTCACGCGCATGTCGCCGCAACTGCGCACCGAAGGGCTGGGGCGTGATGCGATCGCCTCGATTTCCTCCACCGTGATCGAACCGTTCGTGTCGCATCCGCTGGTGGTGGAGGCTGACGAACTGAAAGGCGCGCCGCGCATCGTTGCCGCGCAAGAGGGCCATGTGTTCCTCGGCAAGGACGACAAGGTCTATGTGCGCGGGGAACTGAAGGGCATCAGCTCGTTCCAGGTGTTCAGGCCGGGCAATCCGCTGAAGGATCCCGAGACCGGCAAAGTGCTGGCCTACGAGGCGGTCTACCTGGGGACGGTCAAGCTGAACGCGGAAGCCAAGCCGGGCGTGGACGTGCACACCTTTAACGTCGGCAGTTCTAAACAGGAAATGGGCGTGGGCGACCTGCTGATGCCGGCCCCGCCGACCGCGATCCGCAATTATGTGCCGCACCAGCCCGACCGCCAGGTCAACGCGCGCGTGCTCGGCATTTACTCGGGCGTGAGCTACGCCGGCCAGAATATGGTGGTCAGTGTCAACCGGGGTTCGCTTGACGGACTCGATGTCGGCTCGGTGCTCCAACTGTACAATCTCGGCCAGACCATCCCGGACCGTACAGCGAACAAAGGCATGTTCGGGGTGGGCAAGCCCATGATCAGATTGCCGGACGAGCAGTCTGGAACCCTGTTGATTTTCCGCGTCTTCAAGCGTGTGTCGTATGGCTTGATCATGCAGGTGACGGAACCGGTGCAGACCGGCGACGTGGCGCGTTCACCGGAGTAAATCCACCGTGCAAGACACGGACCCCAGCTGTTCTTCCCAGGCCGACTTGTCGGCCTGGTTGCGTTTGGAGCAGACTCCCGGACTCGGGCTGGTGCGCGCAGAGCGCCTGCTGGCGCGTTTCGGCGCGCCCGGCGCGATTTTCCAGGCCGGCCAGGCCGCCCTTGCCGAGATCGTGCCGGCCGCCGTCGCGCGCCTCCTGTGCGAGCCGGTGTCCGACGCCATCGCCGTATATATCAGGCAGGCCAGCGCCTGGTGTGATCAGCCCGGCAATGCCGTCCTCACGCGGGCCCATCCCGCCTATCCGCCCCTGTTGCGAGAAATTGCCACACCGCCGCTGCTGCTGTACGCCAAAGGCAGGACCGAGCTGCTGGGCCGGCCCGCGGTCGCCATCGTCGGCAGCCGCAATGCCACCGTGCAAGGCTGCGCCAATGCGCGTGCCTTTGCCGCCGCGCTCGGCCAAGCCGGCTTCACCGTGGTGTCCGGCATGGCGCTGGGCATCGATGCCGCCGCTCACGAAGGCGCGCTGTGCGCCGCCGGCTCGACCGTCGCCGTGGTCGGCACCGGGGCCGACCGCATCTATCCGCGCCGTAACCAGGCGCTGGCGCGCCGCATCGCCAGCGAAGGCTGTATCGTGAGTGAGTACTCACTCGGCATGGGTCCGCTATCGGCCAATTTTCCCCGTCGCAACCGCATCATCAGCGGACTGTGCCGTGCTGTACTGGTGGTGGAGGCAGCGGCCGCGTCCGGTTCCTTGATTACCGCGCACGTGGCCAATGAACAGGGCAGGGATGTGTTCGCCATGCCGGGGTCGATCCACGCGCCCTTGTCCAAGGGGTGCCACCGCCTGATCAAGGAGGGCGCGACCCTGGTCGAATCGGTCGACGACCTGCTTGAATCCTTGCACACGGGCACCGTCGCGCGCATCGCCTTGCCGCCCAGCCTGCCGGAGGCGGCGGCCGAACTGCTGCCGCTTTTACTTGCACTCGGACACGATCCGATGCATCCCGACATCCTCGCCAGCGCCACCGATACCGATCCTGGCTTGTTATCCGGCCAGTTGTTGGCACTTGAACTAGCCGGGCAAATCGAACGCTTGCCGGGAGGATTGTTCCAGCGCATTTATCGCTAAACGTGGCTGTACAGGCCTTGTGTCCGCGCGACGTTAGCTGATAGAGTAGAGAC
>CBFGOU010000368.1:0-5181 GCA_965650445.1 uncultured Oxalobacteraceae bacterium
CAACGCCACGCCATTGCGCCCGGCCTTCTACTGCGCCGGCTGTCCGCACAATACCTCCACCAAAGTCCCCGAAGGCAGCTTCGCGCTGGCCGGTATCGGCTGCCACGTGATGGCCACCTCGATCTACCCCGACATGAACAAGCTGACCACCCACATGGGCGGCGAAGGCGCGCCGTGGATCGGCCAGGCCGCGTTTTCGATGGTGCCGCACGTATTCCAGAATCTGGGCGACGGCACCTACTTCCACTCCGGCTACCTGGCCATCCGCGCGGCGCTGGCAGCCGGCGTCAACATCACCTACAAGATCCTCTACAACGATGCCGTCGCCATGACCGGCGGCCAGCCGGTGGACGGCACCATCTCGGTGCCGATGATCGCCCGGCAGATGGCCGCCGAAGGGGTCAAGCGCATCGCGGTGGTGACCGAAGAGCCGAGCCGCTTCGCCGAGCGCGCCGCGCTGCCCGCCGGCGTCAGCCTGCACGAGCGCAAGGACATCGACGCCGTCCAGCGCGAACTGCGCACGCTGCCCGGCGTATCGGTACTGATCTACGAGCAAACCTGCGCGGCCGAAAAGCGCCGCCGCCGCAAGCACGGCGAACTGCCCGACCCGGCCAGACGCGTCGTCATCAACGAAGCGGTGTGCGAAGGCTGCGGCGACTGCGGCGTGCAGTCCAACTGCGTGGCGATCCTGCCCAAGGAGACCGAATTCGGACGCAAGCGCGCCATCGACCAGTCGTCCTGCAACAAGGACTATTCCTGCATCAAAGGCTTTTGCCCCAGCTTCGTCACGGTCGAAGGCGCCACCCTCAAAAAAGCGCGCGCCAGGGCCGCCCAGGACGACGAATTCGGCCCCCTGCCCGCCCCCGCGCTGCCGTCCTGCGAGCAGCCCTACAATATCCTCATCAACGGCATCGGCGGCACCGGCGTCATCACCGTGGGCGCGCTGATGGGCATGGCCGCGCACCTCGAAGGCAAGGGCGCGTCGGTCCTCGACATGACCGGCATGGCGCAGAAAAACGGCTCGGTCACCACGCACCTGAAAATCGCCGCCTCGCCCGCGCGCCTGCGTGCCCAGCGCATCGCCACCGGCGAAGCCGACCTGGTGCTGGGCTGCGACATGCTCACCTCCGGCGCGCAGGACGCCATCTCGAAAATGCGCCTCGGACGCACCCTGGCCATCATCAATCTGCACGAGCAGCCGCCCGGCACCTTCACCCGCCAGCCCGACTGGCAGTACCCCGCCAGGCAGGTGCGCGAACTGATCGCCGAATCGGTCGACGCGGCCGATTTCGTCGACGCCACCCGGCTGGCCACGGCCCTGATGGGCGATACCATCGCCACCAATCTGTTCATGCTCGGCTACGCATGGCAGCGTGGCCGCATTCCCTTGAGCGAAGCGGCCCTGCTGCGCGCGATCGAATTAAACGGCGTGGCGGTCGAATCGAACCAGCGCAGCTTCCTGTGGGGGCGGCGCGCCGCGGCCGATCTACAGCGGGTCGAACGCATCGCCGCCCCCAGCCAGGCGGTGGTGCTGCACCTGCCCGAGCGGCTCGACAAACTGATCGAGGCGCGCGCCGAATTGCTCACCGCCTACCAGGACCGTGCCTACGCCGAACGCTATCTCGACCTGGTACAAAAAGTACGCACGGTGGAGACCATGGGGGGGCTGGGCAGCAAGCTCACCACGGCAGTGGCGAAGAACTACTTCAAGCTGATGGCCTACAAGGACGAATACGAGGTGGCGCGCCTGTACACCGACGGGCGCTTCGTCGAGCAGCTCGGCAGCCAGTTCGAGGGCGGCTTCACGCTCAAGTTCCACCTGGCCCCGCCCCTGCTGGCAAAGAAGGACGCCAGCGGCCACCTGGTGAAAGCCGAATTCGGCGGCTGGATGTGGCGCGCCTTCCAGCTGCTGGCGCGCTGCCGGCGCCTGCGCGGCAGCGCCTTCGATCCCTTCGGCCGCAGCGCCGAACGCCGGATGGAGCGCGCACTGATCATTGAATACCGCGCCATGATCGACACCCTGCTGCAGCGTCTCGACAAGGACAAGCACGCGCTGGCGGTCGAACTGGCCAGCCTGCCCGACCAGATCCGCGGCTTCGGCCACGTCAAACAACAGGCGGTGGCGCGCTTCCACGCCGACAAGGCGCGCCTGCTGGGCAGCCAGTCCGGCGCCACCCCGCTGCCCCGGGACCAACCAGGACAATCATCATGAACGACCGCACCGCCGCCACCCGCCTCGACCTGCCGGACCAGCCGGCCCTGCGCAACAAGGTGCGCCTCGTGACCGCCGCCTCGCTGTTCGACGGCCACGACGCCGCCATCAACATCATGCGCCGCATTCTCCAGTCCAAGGGCGCCGAAGTGGTCCACCTGGGCCACAACCGCTCGGTCGACGAAGTCGTCACGGCGGCCCTGGCCGAGGATGTGCAGGGCATCGCCATCTCCAGCTACCAGGGCGGCCACCTCGAATATTTCAAATACATGATCGACCTGCTCAAGGAACGCGGCGGCGCGCACATCAAGGTGTTCGGCGGCGGCGGCGGGGTGATCGTCGCGGACGAAATCGCCGAACTGCAGGCCTACGGCGTGACCCGCATCTTCAGTCCCGAAGACGGCCAGCGCATGGGGCTGGCCGGCATGATCGACGCGATCCTCCAGACCTGCGACATCGACCTGTCGCCCTTCGCCCCCGACCGCCTCGACGTATTCGGCGCGGGCGAGGTGGCGGCGCGCCACCGCCCGCTGGCGCAGCTGATCACGGCGCTGGAAAACGGCCGCGCCGCGCCGAACCTCAGGCGCGCGCTGCTCGAGCACGCCGCAGGCCTGGCGGTGCCGGTGCTGGGCATCACCGGCACCGGCGGAGCCGGCAAATCCTCGCTCACCGATGAACTGGTGCGGCGCCTGCGCATGGACCAGAACGACACGCTCGACGTCGCCATCATCTCCATCGACCCCTCGCGCCGCAAGTCCGGCGGCGCCTTGCTGGGCGACCGCATCCGCATGAACGCCATCGGACCGTGGCGCGGCCAGCACCGGGTGTTCATGCGCTCGCTGGCCACGCGCGCAGCCGGGTCCGAAATATCCGCCGCGCTGCCGGACGTGATCGCCGCCTGCAAGGTGGCCGGATTCGATCTCGTCATCGTCGAAACCTCCGGCATCGGCCAGGGCGACGCGGCCATCGTGCCGCATGTCGACCTGTCGATGTACGTGATGACGCCCGAGTTCGGCGCCGCCACCCAGCTGGAAAAGATCGACATGCTCGACTTTGCCGATCTGATCGCCATTAACAAATTCGACCGCAAGGGCGCGCAGGACGCCCTGCGCGACGTCGCCAAGCAGTATCAGCGCAACCGCGAACTGTGGAGCCAGCCGTTAGAAAACATGCCGGTCTACGGCACCCAGGCCTCGCGCTTCAATGACGACGGGGTGAGCGCGCTCTACCACGGTCTCAAGCTGCGCCTGGCCGCGCTCGGACTGAGCCTGCCGGCCGGCCGGCTGGCGGCCGTGCAGTCGCGCCACTCCAGCGCAAACAATGTGATCGTGCCGCCCGCGCGGGCACGCTACCTGGCCGACATCGCCGACAGCGTGCGCGGCTATCATCGCCACGCCGAACGTCAGTCGGTGCTGGCGCGCGAACGCCAGCAGCTGAGCGAAACCCAGCGCATGCTGGGTCACGACAACCCCGCCATCAGCCTGCTGATCGAACAGCGCGACCAGGCCATCGACGGCGAAGCCCGGCGCCTGCTGGCTTCCTGGCCGGCACTCCAGCAAGCCTATGCCGGCGACGACTACGTGGTCGCGGTGCGCGGCAAGGAGATCCACACCCGGCTGGTGCGGCAGACCCTGTCGGGCACGCGCATCCGCAAGGTGGCGCTGCCGCGCTTTGCCGACCACGGCGAGATCCTGCGCTTCCTGATGCGCGAAAACCTGCCCGGCGCGTTTCCGTTCACCGCCGGCGTGTTCCCCTTCAAGCGCGAAGGCGAAGACCCGACCCGCATGTTCGCCGGCGAAGGCGATGCCTTCCGCACCAACCGCCGCTTCAAGCTGGTGTCCGAAGGCATGCCGGCCAAGCGCCTGTCGACCGCCTTCGATTCGGTGACCCTGTACGGCGCCGACCCGGCCACCCGGCCCGACATCTACGGCAAGGTCGGCAACTCGGGCGTGTCGATCGCCACCCTGGACGACATGAAGGCCCTGTACGAAGGCTTCGACCTGTGCGACCCCAGCACCTCGGTATCGATGACCATCAACGGTCCCGCCCCGACCATCCTGGCGATGTTCATGAACACCGCCATCGACCAGCAGACCGGGAAATTCGCGCGCGAACACCAGCGCCAGCCGGACGCGGACGAAACGGCCAGGCTGCGCGCCTGGGTGCTGGCCAACGTGCGCGGCACGGTGCAGGCCGACATCCTGAAAGAAGACCAGGGCCAGAACACCTGCATCTTCTCGACCGAGTTTTCGCTCAAGGTCATGGGCGACATCCAGGAATACTTCGTCCGCCACCAGGTCCGCAATTTCTATTCGGTCTCGATCTCGGGCTACCACATCGCCGAAGCCGGCGCCAATCCGATCTCGCAGCTGGCCTTCACGCTGTCGAACGGCTTCACCTTCGTCGAAGCGTACCTCGCGCGCGGCATGCACATCGACGACTTCGCACCCAACCTGTCCTTCTTCTTCAGTAACGGGATGGACCCGGAATACACGGTGCTGGGCCGGGTCGCGCGGCGCCTGTGGGCCGTCGCCATGCGCGAGCGCTACGGCGCCAACGAGCGCAGCCAGAAGCTCAAATACCACATCCAGACCTCGGGCCGCTCGCTGCACGCGCAGGAAATCGACTTCAACGACATCCGCACCACCCTGCAGGCGCTGATCGCCGTGTACGACAACTGCAACAGCCTGCACACCAACGCCTACGACGAAGCGATCACCACGCCGACCGACGATTCGGTGCGGCGCGCGCTGGCGATCCAGCTGATCATCAACCGCGAATGGGGCCTGGCGATGAACGAAAACCCCAACCAGGGCGCCTTCATCATCGAGGAACTGACCGACCTGGTGGAAGAAGCCGTGCTGCAGGAATTCGAGCGCATCGCCGAACGCGGCGGCGTGCTGGGCGCGATGGAAACCGGCTACCAGCGCGGCAAGATCCAGGAAGAGTCGATGCTGTACGAACACCGC
>CBFGOU010000369.1:0-5167 GCA_965650445.1 uncultured Oxalobacteraceae bacterium
TGCCGCCAGCGTTCAATCTGAGCCAGGATCAAACTCTTCAGTTTAATCTCTGTTTAATGTCCTTGCGGACAGATCGCTCACTCAAAATACTGACGATCACTTCTTGCGAAGTGCCGTATTTCTTTCTTGTGAACATTTGATAATTTAAGTAATCAAGACCGAAGTCTTGGCACCTTCATCAAACGCCCACACTTATCGACTGTTAATTGTTAAAGAACTTCAATTCGGTACTGCTTGCTACTTGTCGACAAAGCGTTGTGTTTGTCAGCAGCAGAGAAGTGAGATTATGCGGCGTTTTGCTTAACTCGTCAACCCCTTGTTTTTACTGCGCGCCGCTTTCGCGACACCCTTTTCTACTCTGCCAGCTACTCTATTTCGCTGTCGTTCAAATCGGGGAGGCGAACTATAGCAAAGGCCTCGAGTCGTGGCAAGGGAAATTTGTTCGGGCGCGTTCAGGTATATTGCCAACCCAGTTCGCTATCCGGAGACAAGATGAAGCAGCCCCCATTTTCCCTGAACGCCATAGCCGCATTACTGGCTGTGTCCGCTCCCCTGGCGCATGCCGGTGACACGCCTGCGCTGGCGGACGTGGTAGTGATCAGCGGCAGCCGCGTGGAACACAATAGTTTCGATCTGCCCGCTGCCATTGACGTGGTCGATGCGGCACGTATCCGCGACGCCCAGCTGCGCGTGAACGCCTCCGAAGCACTGGCCGCCGTGCCTGGCCTGGTGGTGCTGAACCGCCAGAACTACGCGCAGGACCTGCAGATTTCCTCGCGCGGCTTCGGCGCCCGCTCGGCCTTCGGGGTGCGCGGTGTGCGCCTGATCGCCGATGGCATCCCGGCCACCATGCCGGATGGCCAAGGCCAGGCGGCCACCTTCAACCTCGACATGGCCGAGCGCATCGAAGTGCTGCGCGGCCCATTCTCGGCTCTCTATGGTAATCACTCCGGTGGCGTGGTGCAGCTGTTCACGCGCGATGGCGCCGGCCGCCCCACGCTGGAAACCAGCGTCGCCGCCGGGAGCGACGCCACCCGCAAGTTCGACCTGAATGCCCAAGGCAGCAGCGGCGGTGTCGGCTACGTGCTCGATGCTTCGCGCTTCGATACCGACGGCTACCGCGAGCACAGTGCGGCGCGGCGCGACCAGGCATTTGCGAAACTGACCGTGCGCCCGTCGACCGGCAGCAAGCTGACCGTGACCGCCAGCACCCTGCGCCAGCACGATACGCAGGATCCGCTGGGCGTGACCTGGACGACCTATGAGCGCGATCCGCGCGCCGGCGAAATCGATACGAGCGACACTGCCACGCCCAAGCGCAGCTTTGCGGAACGCTACGATACGCGCAAGAGCATCGACCACCAGCAGATCGGGCTGGCATTCGAACAGCGCTTCGGCGAAGATCGCCTGCGTTTCACAGCCTATGGCGGCAACCGCCAGGTCATCCAGTACCAGGCATTCTCGCGCGCCTTCCAGGCTGCGCCCAGCCAATCCGGCGGCGTGGTCGACTTCGACCGCGACTTCGCCGGCGCGGATATTAACTGGCTGGCCGTACGCCAGGTGGGCGGCGGCAAGCTGAGTACCACCGTCGGCTTCGACTACGGCCGCTCGATGGATGACCGGCAGGGCTACGAGAATTTTTCCGGCGCGACGCTCGGCGTCAAAGGCAAGCTGCGGCGCGATGAAGGCAATGAGCTCACCAATGCCGATCCATACGTGCAAACCGAATGGGCGGGCGGGCCATGGGTGCTCACCGCCGGACTGCGCCACAGTCAGCTGAAGGTTAATGTGCAGGACCGCTACCTCGCCAATGGTGACGACAGCGGCGCGCTCTCGTTCAGCAAAACCACGCCACTGGCCGGTCTGCTTTACAAGCTGACGCCAACCTTGAATGTGTACGCCAGCGCCGCGCGCGGCTTCGAAACGCCGACACTGAACGAGCTGTTTTACTCCGCGGGCGGCAAAGGCTTCAACTTCCAGCTCAAGCCGGCACGCAGCACGCACCTCGAGGCCGGCATCAAGACTTACCTGGGCAACGAGACGCGGCTGAATGCGGCGCTGTTCTCGGTGCGCACGCAGGACGAACTGGTGGTCGACACGTCGGGCGGGGGCCGCACCAGCTACCGCAACGCCAGCAAAACCTCGCGCGAAGGCGCCGAAGTCTCGCTCGACACGCGCTTGAGCACCAACTGGAGCGCGCGCGTCGCTGCCACCGTCCTGCGCGCGACCTACGACAACGCTTTCGGCGGCGTCCCGGCCGGGGCGCGCCTGCCCGGGGTGCCAAAGGCGAACCTGTTCGGTGAACTGGCATGGAAGGACAGTGGCGACCGAATCGGCGCGGCGCTGGAAGCCATCGCCAGCAGCAAAATCTACGCCGAGGACAGCAACACCGAAACGCCCGCCCCCGGCTACGCGATCGTGAATGCGCGCGTTCAGGCCAGGCAGCATCTGGGCGGCTGGAAGCTGAAAGAATTCGTACGGGTGAATAACCTGCTCGACAAAACCTATGTGGGTTCGGTGATCGTGGGCGATGCCAACAAGCGCTACTACGAAGCCGCACCGGGCCGTACCTGGCTGGCCGGCATCAGCGCGCAGTACGAGTTCTAAACCGGGCCGTCCGATTCCAGGCGCGACACTGGCAGGCTGCCCGGGTACAGATGATCGAGCACGTCGCGCGTGATGGCGCCGGCCATGCGTGCCAGCTGCTCGCCGTCCGCGCCGTCGCGCACTTCCTGCCACGCCGAGCCTGGGGGATGGCGACCCAGTGCGTCCTCCAGCTCCTCCTGCCAGAAGGCGGGCGCTTCGCCTTCGACAAAGTTGCCGCGCCCGCGTCCGAAATGGGCCACGGCCAAATAGCGCAGCACGCTCGATACCAGCAGCGAGTGCAAAAAGTCGTCGGCGAACTGCACGCTCGGCTGGTCGCGCCGGGTGGTGGTGTTGAAGCCCCATGCGGCGCCCGCCATGGTCAGCGCACCGACGATCCCGCCGATCAGCGCGCCGCCGCCGAAGGTCAGGCCGCCCGCCATCAAATCCGCCGATAGCCCGGTGGCCGCACCCGACACGATCGCGCCCAGCAGGCTGGCCTGGGTTTTGTCGACCGGCGCGCGCACCGCGAAGTGCTCGCGCACGCGCGCATGAATCCGGCCGGTCTCGCCGGGGTCCAGCTGGTGCAGCTTGAGCAGCTGGCCGGTGGTGCTGGCGATGGAGGCATTCAAGCGTTCCAGCAGCTTCGTCATGGCCTGCTCCTGCCGGCTTTTCTGCGTGCCCTTGCCCAGGCCGACCACCTTCAGGGCCGATTGCAGCATGCCGCCCTCCTCCTGTGAAATCGGCTCGACGTCACGCGCCGCGGCGGCCAACTGCGCGCCGATCAGACTCATCGCTGCGTGAAAGCGTTCGATGTTGTAGCGCTCCCACAGCGCGAACAGGCGCGCGTAGCCGGGCTGCTTTTCCGGATCGAGCAGTGCCCCGACGGCGTCGTAGAACACCCGCTCATGCACCCAGCAGCGCGCGAACGCATCCAGCGCCAGCACGCCACCCACGATGGGGAACTGGTCCAGGTGCAGCTTCCAGCGCTGCTGCTCGTCGCGCTCTTCGGCGGGCGGGCGTGGAGGCCCCAGCTGGTTCAACAGCACCAGCACCGGTTTTCCCAGCCATTCGAGGATCTTCATTTCGGCAGGCAGATAACCGGCGTCGCGCGGGTGTTCGGACGAGTTGACCAGGTACAGCACCACGTCGGCCGAATCACGCGCGGTGCGCAGTGCCTGCTGGCTGAGCCAGAATGAACGGTCGCGGTAGCGGTCGATTACCTCCCGCAGAAACCAGCCGATCGGGTTGCCCGCCAGCGCAAGGCGGCGCAGCAGGCGCACCGAATCGCCGAAGCCGGGCGTATCCCACAGTTCCAGGCTGTCGCCTTCGGGCGTGCGCAGCAGCGGATGGGCTTCGGCCATGGTGGTGACGTGGGCGGCATCGCGCACCTCGCCGACATCGATGCCGACCAGCGTGCGTGCCAGAGTGGTCTTGCCGTTGTTGGTATGCGAGACCAGCGCCAGCGCGACCTGTGCCGGGTTCATAAGGCGGCTCCATCGACCGGACGGCGCTCCGGATGCAGCAGGTTGACCACCAGCGCACGCGCCTTGTTATAGACACAGAACTGCTGCCACAGCGCGATCCGCTCGCTCAGGCGCGCATCGTCGTCCATGCGTTCGGCGAAAGCCGATTCGTCCAGCAGCGCCAGCACCGGCCGGCTGGACTGGCGCACCAGATGGCCCAGAAAGGCGCCGTGGTTTTCCGCTTCGGGTGTGGCCGCCAGATTGAACAGCACGGCGGTGGTGCCGACCGCGGGATCGTTCAGATCGGCGCCGCCCAACGCATCCTGCACGTCGTCGCCGTACGAGGCGGACGGCCGCAGCATCAACCGGGTCTGTTCGCCCAGCAGCGCCACCGCGATATCGGCCAGGCCCCGGTCGCGCGCCTCATCCAGGGTGAAGCTGTAGGGCAGCACGCGCAGCACGGTCGGCGCGCTGGTGCCGGCGGCGCTGCCGAGGGTGCGGAAATAGGGATGGTCCAGGTCGAGCGGGAAGCGCGCCGCCATCCGGCTGGCCCGCCAGTGGGCGAAGGCGGCCAGCAGCAGGCGCGGCGCCACCACCAGCAGCGCCAGTGTGGCCGCGTACAAATGCACCCAGCGCGCGCCACCAGCGGCTGTGGGCGCCGCGCCGAAGCGCAATGCTTCGATATCAGCCAGGGTAAAGCCCTGCAGCGGGAACAGCGCCAGCGCCGGAGCGAACAGCACCGACAGGATCGTGTGCACCTGCGCAGCATCCAGGAAGGTACTTTCCCATCCGGCCACGTACTGCGTCAGCAGGCCTCTCGCATATAGCGACAGCACGGCGCCGAGGGCAAACATGGCGGCCGACAGGTGAAACACTCTGGCCAGCCGCGCTGCCGTGAGCCGTGCACTGAGCGAACTCCATTCGCCCACGTAGGCGGTCAGCCCGGCCGCCAGCGCATGCGGCAGCTTGCGCGGGAGCGCGGCCGCGCCCACGCTGGCGCGCCGCAGCAGCGGCGGGATGTCCTGGCCGCGGCCACGCAGCAGCGGTGCGGCCAGCAAGCCGAGATAGACCAGCAGATTCCAGCCGATGATGGCCAACAGCGGCGCCGACAGCAGGTC
>CBFGOU010000370.1:0-5164 GCA_965650445.1 uncultured Oxalobacteraceae bacterium
TTCTTCGGCTGGAGCGCGGTCGGCCGGCTGGCGTTGCGGCAAGCGCCGCTTTCGCCGCCGAGGAGCCGCAGGGTGGCGGCGATGGCGACCACCGCGACCGTACCCAGCCACACGCTGAACACGCCCATTTCCGCCGGCGTACACAGACGGGTGATCAGCGGTGCCGCCATCAGCGGCAGCGCTTGCGCGCCCAGCGCTCCGCTGAGCACGGTGGCGACGTGCTGCCAGTAGGCGGGCAGGGAGCGTTTCATGGCGCGGATCGTCACGCGTGCGCCGCGATGCTTTGGGCCGGATGGGCGTCAGCCGGACCGGCCGCGGCCAGCACCGCGCTGGCGACGGCATGGACTTCCTCGTCGCGCAGGTAGGGTCCCATCGGCAGGCTGAGCACCTTTGCCGCCATGGCGCGCGCGATCGGCGCGCTGGCGCCATTGCACCAGCGCGCGTAGGCCGGCTGCAGATGCATCGGCAAGGGATAGTGCACGGCGCTGGGGATGCCGGCCGCGTTCAGCGCTGCCTGGACCCGGTCGCGCTGCTCCAGCACCACGGTGTATTGCGCCAGGGCGCTGCTACGGTCGCGCGGACGGGCGATCAAGCCCAGCTTGCCCGACAACGCCGCGTCATAGGCGGCACCCACCCGTGCCCGCTGGGCCAGTTCCCAGTCGAAGCGTTCCAGCTTGGCCAGCACGATTGCGCACTGCAGCGTGTCCATGCGCCCGCCCACGCCCACGCGCGTGTGCACATAGCGGCGCGACTGGCCGTGAACGCGGATTTCGCGCATCGCAAGGGCAAGCGCATCGTCGCTGGTAAACAGGGCGCCGCCGTCGCCATAGCAGCCCAGTGGCTTGCTGGGAAAGAAGCTGGTACAGCCAATGCTGCTGAGATTGCAGCTGCGCTTGCCCTGGAAGGTCGCGCCGAAGCTTTGGGCGGCGTCCTCAATGACCGGCAAGCCGTGGCGCGTGGCAATCGCATTGATGGCTTCCATGTCGGCCGGCTGGCCGTACAGCGACACCGGCATGATGGCCCGCGTGCGGCTGCTGATCTTTTCCTCGATGAGGGTGGGATCGATATTGCAGGTGGCTGGGTCGATATCGACGAATACCGGCGTGGCACCGAGCAGGACGATGGTTTCGGCGGTGGCGATAAATGAGAACGGCGTGGTGATGACTTCGTCTCCGCGGCCGATCCCCAGGGCCATCAGGGCAATGAGGAGCGCTTCCGTGCCGGAGGCGACCGTGATGCAGTGGCGCGCGCCGGTATAGCTGGCCAGCTGTTGCTCGAGTTCGGCAACCTCGGGCCCCATGATGTACTGGCCGTGATCGAGCACGGCCTGGATGCGCGCATCGATGCGCGCGCGCTGCGCGTGGTACTGGCTTTTCAGGTCGATGAATTCCATGGTGCCCTCAAATGGATGCGGACGGGGTGGGAGCGCCGGCGGCGGCAGGGTCGAACATCGTGCACACGCCGTTGGCCAGGATGTAGAGTTCGCCGGTGTGCGGGCATTCGGCCTGGGCCGGGCCGCCCAGCGGCAGGGGCAGGCGTTCGCCGAAGCGGCTGATCCAGCCGGTCTGGCGGGCCGGCACGCCGGCCATCAGCGCGAATGCCGGCACGTCGCGGGTGACCACGGCGCCGGCGGCGATGAAGGCATGCTGGCCGATGGTCACCCCGCAGACGATGGTGGCGTTGGCGCCGATGGTGGCGCCGCGCCGCACCAGCGTGCGCCGGTACTGGTGCTTGCGCACCAGCGCGGCGCGCGGGTTGAAGACGTTGGTAAAGACCATGCTGGGACCGCAGAACACTTCGTCTTCGATGGTGACGGCGTCGTAGACCGAGACATTGTTTTGAATCTTGACACCGTTGCCGATCTGGACGTCGTTGCCGATAAAGACGTTCTGGCCCAGCGAGCACGCCTTGCCGACCGTGGCGCCGGCACAGACGTGGGCGAAATGCCAGACCTGCGTGCCCTGGCCGAGACGTGCGCCAGCATCGACGATGGCGCTGGGATGGATCGATGGGGCGCCTGGCGCGAGCGGTTCACAGGACATGGCTTAATACTCCAGCGGAAGGGCAACCCGGCGGCCGTCGCGCGCCGACATATAGGCTGCGATGAGCACTTCGAGCGACTTCAGGCCCTCGCGGCCGTCGGTTTCGGGTTCGGCTTCGCCGCGCAGTACCTTGATCACGTTGTCGTAGTAGTGCAGGTGGCCGAAGCCGTACACCGATTCGGTCTGGTAGCTGGCGTCGCGCACCTTGAGGTCGTCCTCGTGGGGGGTGGCGAATTCCCATTGCTCGATGTGATTGACCGCCACGCCGCCAATGCGCACCGTGCCGCTCTCGCCGAGGATGGTGATGCTGCCTTCGAGGTTGCGCGGATAGGTCAGCATGGTGACATTGACGGAGCCGAGCGCGCCATTGCGCCAGCGCAGGCTGATGACACCGGTGTCCTCGACCTCGATGTCGCGCGCCAGGGTGGCGGTATAGGCTTGCAGGCTTTCCACCGGGCCGATGATCCAGTCGAGCAGATCGACGTAATGGCTGGCCTGGTTCATGAAGGCGCCGCCATCGAATTCCCAGGTGCCGCGCCAGCGCGCGCTGTTGTAGTAGGCGTCGGGGCGGGTCCAGAAGACGTTCAGGTTGACCATGTAGATGCGGCCGAAGCGCTTGTGTTCGACCGCGCGCTTGAGCAGCTGCAAAGTGGCGTTGCGGCGGTTCTGCTTGACCACGAACATGCGCACCCCGGCCGCGTCGCAGGCGGCGACCATGCGCTTGCCGTCTTCCCAGCGGGTTGCCATCGGCTTTTCGGTGATGACGTGGCGCCCCGCCGCGGCGATGGCGACGGCGTGTTCGGGATGCAGGCCGGACGGCGTGGCGACGATGACGGCATCGGCATTGCTGCGTTCGAGCATGGCGGACAGGCAGTGGAAGGGGCGCGCTCCGGTCTGGCTGGCAGCCTGGCCGGCTGCGGCCGGGTCGATGTCGCACACGTCGACCAGCTCGCAGCGGTCGGCATGCGCGGCGATGGCCTTGATGTGATTGGCCGCGATGCGGCCGCACCCGACCAGGGCGAAGCGAATACGGCGGTCATGAATGACAGGATAGATACGCATGGAGGCTCCTTGTGCTTATGCCTTGACGACATTGGGCAGGCGTTCCAGGAATACCCCGCGGGTGTCGACGATCAGGCGGGCGTGCTGCTGGATCAGCGGATAGTCGAAGGCGGCGTGGCTGGTGGCCAGCAGCACCACGTCGTAGGCGGCGATGCTGTCGGCCGACAGTTCCACGCTGGCCAGGTCGAAATGGTGCTCGCGCATGGGGGGAAAGACCGGTACGTGCGGATCTGAATATTCGACGATGGCGCCCTTGGCGCGCAGGATTTCCATCAGCTCGACCGAGGGCGATTCGCGCATGTCCTCGACATCGTTCTTGTAGGCGATCCCGAGCACGAGCACGCGGCTGCCCTTGACCGAGCGCGCGCGCTCGTTGAGGGCATCGGTCAGCTTGCCGATGACCCAATGCGGCATGTCGCTATTGATTTCGCCGGCCAGTTCGATAAAGCGGGTATGCAGGCCGAACTGGCGCGCTTTCCAGGTGAGGTAAAAGGGATCGATCGGGATGCAGTGGCCGCCCAGGCCAGGCCCTGGATAGTAGGGCGTGAAGCCGAACGGCTTGGTGGCGGCTGCGCGAATGACTTCGTGGATGTCGATCTGCATGCGGTCGGCAATGACCTTCATCTCGTTGACCAGGCCGATGTTGACGGCGCGGTGGATGTTTTCCAGCAGCTTGGTCAACTCCGCCGCGCGCGTGGAACCGACCGGCACGACCTGGTCGATGGCCGCGCGGTACAGGGCAATGCCGGCCTGCAGGCAGGCCGGCGTGTCGCCGCCGCATACTTTGGGAATGGTGCGGGTGTCGAAGTGGCGGTTGCCGGGATCTTCGCGTTCCGGGGAGAACACCAGGAAGACGTCGTGGCCGACGGTCAGTCCGCGCGACTGCAGGCGCGGGCGCAGTTCTTCGTCCGTGGTGCCAGGATAGGTGGTGCTTTCCAGCGAGACGATCTGGCCGGGGCGCAGCGACGGCAGCAGCGCGTCGGCGGTGGCCAGCACGAAGCTCAGGTCCGGCTCGCGGTAGGCGTTGAGCGGGGTCGGCACGCAGATGATCAGGGCATCGGCATCGGCTGCGCGGGTAAAGTCGCAGGTGGCCTCGAAACCGTGCGTGCGCGCCGCCGCAATGGCGCTGGCGGGAATGTGTTCGATATAGCTGGCCCCACTGTTGAGCCGATCCACTTTGTGCGCGTCAATATCGATTCCCAATACCCGGAATCCGGCTTCGGCATAGCGCAGGCTGAGCGGCAGGCCGACATAGCCGAGTCCGATAATGCCAATGACGGCCTGGCGTGTGTCGAGCCGGGCAATCAGGCGCGCTAAATGACTGCTGGAATGGAGGTCACGCATGTTTATCTCCGCATTCAATGAAAGTCGGTGTGAATTCAAGAACTAGATTCGATAGGGAATATTCTTTTTAAGCGGTACCGGGCGCGGTTTGATCGGCAAGCTGGCCGGCGGTGGCATTTGGTATTGCGGGGTATATTCACTGACGATGGCTTTGACCATGGATTCGATCATGCCGCGGTCGTTGGTATCGCAGGCCGTCATCAGGAAAGTAATATAGGTATCCAGGATTCCGGGATGCAGGGCATTTTCTTTCATGCGCATAATGCGCGGATGGGCGCTTGGATACACTTTTCCGTCGGTGAGCAATTCTTCGTTGAGTTTTTCGCCGGGAAATAGTCCGACGAATTTGATTTCAATATCGCCATCGGGATGTTGCGGCGTTTTTTCGGTCAGGCCGGACATGACGATCATGGTGCGGGCCAGATCGACGATGCGGATCGGTTCACCCATGTCGAGCACGAAGACTTCGCCGCCTTTGGCCATGGCGCCGGCCTGGATGACCAGCTGAGCCGCTTCGGGAATGAGCATGAAATAGCGCGCCACGTCGGGGTGGGCGATGGTGAGCGGGCCGCCATGGGCGATCTGGCGCTGAAACAGGGGAATCACCGATCCGGAGGAGCCCAGCACATTGCCGAAGCGCACCATGCAAAAGGTGGTGCTGGTGGACGTGGCGGCGGCGGCCTGGAAAATGAGCTCGGCGATGCGCTTGCTTGCAC
>CBFGOU010000371.1:0-5160 GCA_965650445.1 uncultured Oxalobacteraceae bacterium
TCGTTGGCCAGGAACACTACGACACCGCGCGTGCCGTACAGGGCACCCTGCAGCGCTACAAGGAACTGCGTGACATTATCGCGATTCTGGGTATGGACGAGCTGGCACCGGAAGACAAACTGCTGGTGGCGCGCGCACGTAAGATGCAGCGTTTCCTGTCGCAGCCATTCCACGTTGCTGAAGTGTTTACCGGTTCGCCAGGCAAATACGTTTCGCTGAAAGACACGATCAAGGGCTTCAAGATGATCGCGTCGGGCGAACTGGATCACCTGCCTGAGCAAGCGTTCTACATGGTTGGCACGATCGAAGAAGCAATCGAAAAAGCCAAGAAGCTCAACTAAGACTGGCGCGGGCATGTGCCGGTAGTTCACGGCGCGTGCCCATACCGATAGGACACACATGGCACACACAATTCACGTTGACGTGGTCTCGGCCGAAGAGCTCATCTTCTCGGGCGAAGCCGAGTTCGTCGCGTTGCCGGGTGAAGCAGGCGAGCTGGGGATCTATCCCTCGCACACCCCGCTGATCACGCGCATCAAGCCAGGTGCGGTACGGATCAAGGTTGCCGGCCGTGCGGACGAAGAATTCGTCTTCGTCGCCGGCGGTCTCCTGGAAGTACAGCCCAAGGCCGTGACGGTCCTGGCCGACACCGCGATCCGCGGCGCCGACCTGGACGAAGCGAAAGCGCAGGCTGCCAAGAAGCAGGCGGAAGAGCTGATGACCAACAAGGGATCGACGATCGACTATGCCAAGGCGCAAGCCGAGCTGGCCGTCGCGATCGCCCAGTTGGCCGCCATCGCCAAGCTGCGCCACAAAGGCCGCTAAGCGATACGGTAGTAGCAAGAAACAAGAAAGGCAGCCCAGGCTGCCTTTTTTCATGGGCGAGCGCGCAGCTACACTTCATGACGGCTTCTCAACATTTCATCTGTCCAATATTGCATCTCATCGCATTTGGCCAAAAGTCATGGCGTCGAACCGCTTACGATGCAGGCTCGACCTACCCATCGTCAACGAGACCCATGATCAAACTTTCCGCTATCGCCCTGGCCGCTTGCCTCCTCCTGCAGACGCCCGTCCACCTGGCCTACGCCGCCCCGGCCGCCGCCGCATCCGAGCAAGACGCCGGCGCGCGCATCGACGCGCTGATCGCGCCCCAGTTCAAGGCCGATGCGCCGGGCGCGACCGTCATCGCCGTCAAGGATGGCAAGACCGTGTTCCGCAAAGCCTACGGCCTGGCCGATGTGGCCGCCAAACAGCCATTGAAAGCGGATGCGCAGCTGCGCCTCGGCTCGATCACCAAGCAATTCACCGCTGTCGCCATCCTGATGCTGGCAGAGGAGGACAAGCTCGCACTGACGGACGACATCACGCGCTTTTTTCCCGACTATCCCACCGGCGGCAAGCGCATCACTGTCGAGCACCTGCTGACCCACACCTCCGGCATCGTCAGCTACACCGGCAAGCCCGATTTCATGAACGTCGCGGGCAGCGCTTACAGCGTCGCCAAGGCGATCGACTACTTCAAAAACGACCCGCTCGAATTCGAACCCGGCAGCAAGTTCAAGTACAACAATTCCGGCTATTTCCTGCTCGGCGCCATCATCGAGAAGGTGTCGGGCCAGTCCTACGCCGACTTTATGGCACAGCGCATCTTTGTACCCCTGGGCATGGAACACACGGCCTATGAAGGACACGAGCGCAATGCTGTACGGCACGTGACCGGCTATTCGTTCAGCAAAAGCAAATTCGAACCGAGCCGGCCCATCGACATGAGCTGGCCCTATTCGGCCGGCGCGCTCGTGTCGACCGTCGACGATCTGGCGCGCTGGCAGGCCGGTTTGATGAGCGGAAAGCTGATCGGCACGGCATCGCTCACGCGCGCGTTCACGCCCTACATCGCAAGCGACGGCAAGTCCACCCACTACGGCTATGGCTGGTTTGTCGGCGAACTGCAAGGCAGTCCGATGATCTACCATGGCGGCAACATTCCCGGCTTCGCCTCGGACGCGGTATGGCTGCCGTCCGAAAAGGTGTATGTCGCCGTGCTCAGCAATGTCCAAGCGGGTCCCGGCGGAGTGCCGGTAGAAAAACTGAGCCGCACTATTGCTGCTGAGCTGATCGGCAAACAATTGCCAACGCCGATGAAGAGCGCGCTCGACGCCAAGTCGCTGGACAACTTTGTCGGGGTCTACCGCATCGACGACAAGAGCAACCACGTGGTGCGCCGCGAGCAGAACCAGCTGATCATTCAGGCAACCGGACGGCCCAGCGCGCCCTTGGTGCCGTACAAAACCGATGGCTTCCTGATCGGCGACAGCCTGATGACGGTCGACTTTACGCGCGACGCCAAGGGCGAAGTCAGCCGCATGGCCATTACCAACGGCGACCACGTTGCCGTGCACGAGCGTACTGCCAAGGCCGTTCCCGAACGCACCGTCGTCAAGTTGCCCGTAGAAATTCTGGACCGCTATGTCGGCCGATACGCCCTGATGCCGGGGTTGGCGCTCGAGATCCAGCGCGATGGCGACAAGTTGTTTGCGGCCGCAACCGGCCAGACGCCCTTGCAGCTGTTCGCGCTGTCGCAGGAGCAATTTTTCGTGAAGGAGATCGACGTGCAATTGCGCTTCGAAACTGCCGCCGATGGCGCCGTGCAGCTGCATTTCACGCAAGGCGACGCCAAGCTGAACGCCAAGCGCGAGCGCTAGCGGGACGCGCCGTGCGGGCGGGGGATTCTGGTAGGCTGAGTTATCACACAGTCAAACGAGACCGCCATGAGAACCATCGCTGAAATTCTGCGCGACAGTTACACCATCGCCGTGGTGGGACTGTCGCCCAAGCCCGAGCGCGCCGCCGGCCACGTGGCCGAATACCTGCAGCAGCAGGGCTAGCCGGTGGACCCGCCACAAGTAATCGTGCGCCAGCTCGTCGGGATTGGGCGCCTTGAAGGTGACGGCCCGCAGCCCCATCGGATTGATCCCGGAAAACAGTGCGCGCACGGTGCCGTCCTTGCCCGAGGTATCCATGCCCTGCAGCACCAGCAGCACTTTTTGCTGGCGCAATGCGTACAGCTTTTCCTGGTGCCTGGCGATCTGCTCGACCAGCTCGGCGGTCAGCTCGCGTTCGCGGCCCTTGACGCCATTGCCGTCGCCGCTGCGCAGCGGCGTGTCGCCGGCGTCGCTTTCGCACACATCGCCAAGCTGCGCCATAAAGGCCGCTGAGCGATACGATGAGGTAAAAGAAAAGGCAGCTTCGGCTGCCTTTTTGATTGTTGGTCTCAGCGCTGAAGCGCTAAATAGGTTTTAAATTCGTCCTTTAACTCTTGCGGCAGTTGTTCTGCATTTACCCCGCGCTTGCGTAGTTCTGTTCGCAGTCTGCCAGGTCCACCTAGTGCGCGTGTAAGTCGCGTGACAAGGTCTTTAGCAAGCTCTACGAAGACCGGCTGAGGTATTTCCTCAAAATACCGTGCGTCGAATACTTCCCTACCTCCGCCGTACGCTGTGCACTTTGTGCCAGCGATCTTAAAAGCAGCTCCACTGGTATCAATGTAGTAGCGCGACTTGGTGCCGTCGGGATGCGGGCGCTCGTAGTAGCCTCCTACTACATAATAGGTGCCCCCCATATCGCTCGCGGTCGCGTAAATCCACAGGTGCCCCCTCCAGTTCTCATTGTCCGCCAGCTCATTGCAGGTACTTCGAATATCATCGGGTAGTGGGTCCAGCTTTGCCTCGGCAAGCTTGAATCGCAGACCGAAGATTGGCTCCTGAAGAATGCTTGGCGGTCTCTCTTGTGCATGTGTTTGGAAATTGGCCACGCAAAGTACGAATGCAATAACAACGCGCTTAATAGCGGTAGACAACATAGTTCGGCCTCTCTCTTCGGTACCCAGGTCCAGCCAAAAAGTCACTCTGTACATGATCGGAAATCCAATTTCTTCCATCGAACCCCGCGACGTGGCCGTTGGGACGACCTCCTTTGTGGGGCTGCATAACCATAACGTCGCCCTTCAAAAACATGAAATTATCTGGATCTTCCACAGTTATTTGGTGGAAGCCGAGTCTAAGAAGTACTGCTCCGTAATCCTTGCCCGATCCCGAATAAGGTTGGGGAATCGCAGCGCCGGCGTTCTGTAAGGCCTCACGCACAAATCGCGCGCATTTACCTTTGCCATACGGGGGCAGTGCGTTCTTGCGTAAGTACGTCGCAAAGCCGTCGATATCGATGGACATATGAGTCCCTACGCGATTTTGTTAGTCGCCAGGTTCCACCCGCCGGACGTGTTTCCGCCGCTTCCGCCACCGATTTTCTGCTGGATGTAAGTCCATGTGATCTTTGAGTACTTCAAATTGACCGTTTCCGACAAGTAGGTATCGCCGCCGCCGAGGTGAGGTTTGACCATCCCGATGAGGACATTTTCCAGTTCAATATTGAAATACTTGATGCGCGTTCCCTCGCCGTCTTACCAGTCACATTATTGTGTGGCTTGGTATCGGCGAAATTGCCTTGTGTCAACTTATCGATGCCGCTGGGCATGGAAAAGGCGAAGCCAAGCTGAACGCCAAGCGCGAGCGCTAGCGGGACGCGCGCCGTGCGGGCGGGGGATTCTGGTAGGCTGAGTTATCACACAGTCAAACGAGACCGCCATGAGAACCATCGCTGAAATTCTGCGCGACAGTTACACCATCGCCGTGGTGGGACTGTCGCCCAAGCCCGAGCGCGCCGCCGGCCACGTGGCCGAATACCTGCAGCAACACGGCTACAAAGTTATTCCCGTCAACCCGACCTATGCCGGGCAAAAACTGCTGGGCGAAACCGTGTACGCCGACCTGCGCGCAGCGGCCGACGCACTGGCAGCCTCCGGCCAGGCCATCGATATCGTCGACTGCTTCCGCAAGTCCGAGGAAATGCCCGCGATCGCGCGCGACGCCGTCGCCGTGCGCGCCAAGTGCCTGTGGATGCAGCTCGACGTCGTCAACCGGGGCGCCGCCGATGTGGCCGCGGCCGCCGGTCTGGACGTGGTAATGGACCGCTGCATCAAGATCGAACACGCGGCACTGGCGGACGCATGAAGTTGCGCGACAGGTTCCGCGCCCGCGCACCGCTGGCACTGTGCGAAAGCGACGCCGGCGACACGCCGCTGCGCAGCGGCGACGGCAATGGCGT
>CBFGOU010000372.1:0-5158 GCA_965650445.1 uncultured Oxalobacteraceae bacterium
ATTTCCATCGCCGTTTGCGCGCCGCTGCCTTTGGCGCGCCTCTTGAAGGTGTCGCGCGCGGCGGGTTTGGCGCACCAGAAGCAGATCAGCGCAAGCGCGCACACGCCCGAGGCCACGATGCAAGCCATCAGCAGCGCGGCGCCGGGGTGGCTCAGGCCGACCCAGACGAAGGCCGGTGCGAGCAGCAGCAGCGGCGGCGTCATCACCGCGACCAGCTTGGCGCGCACCACCACGCCGCTGGCAAGCGGCGCCGTGGCCAGCAGGTCGGGCGCGTCCTCAGCCGCAATGATCAGCCAAGCCAGCGATCCCGTCAGTGACAGCGTGCACATGGCGAGCGCCGCGGAGACGGCGGGCAGCGAGGGGGTGTCGCTCTTGAACAGGAGCGCCAGCATCGGCAGCAGGTACAGCATCTGCAGCAGCATCTGCGCGATCAGTTGCGGGTCGCGCGCGATCAGGCGCCATTCCTTGAGCACGATGGCGCGTGTGACGCCGCCGCGAAAGCGTGCCGGCGCCGCGCGCACCGTTTTCGGCGCTGCTGCCGTGGCGCCGGCGTGCAGCACGCCGCGCACGAACAGGCGGTGCGTGAAGGCGGCTGTGGACGCATAGGCGAGGGCGCCGGCCGCCATCAGCGCCAGGACTGCCAGCGCCGAACCCGTGATGGCCCGGCCGGGCAGCCAGACCAGGCTGTCCGGCCCGAGCGGCGAACCGGGTTGGAACAGCGGCCCGACGTGGATGGCGATCCAGTCGCGGGCCGCCGGGCTGGTCAAGTTGAACCCTTGGAAAAGCAGGAACACGAAGGCGCCGGTGAATGCCGCCAGCACCTGGGCGGTGACGCGGGTGCGGCGTATGCCGATCAGCCTGACCAGCGCCAGGGTGGTCAGCATGCCGGCCGCAGCGGCAACCAGGGCCATGCTGAGCAGGGTCGGGTACAGGGTGAGCCAGTTGGCATGGCCGAGAAACAGCCCCACGTTGGCCAAGGGGGTGAGCAGCAGCAGGAAGGGCGCCGCGACGCCGATGGCGATGGCCAGCAGGCGCGCCGCGAGGATGGTGTGCGACGGCAGCGGCGAGGACAGCAGCAGATCGAGGTCGCCCCGCTCGAACAGCGATTCCACGCTGGCCCTGAGCGACATCGACAGCATCAAGGTCAGGATCACCCCCAGCGCGCCGGTGATGATCATCGACACCCTGGCAGCCGATGCCGCCGGCATGTTGTTCAGGATCCAGGTGATCGCCAGCGCTACGGCGTGCAGGAGGATCAGACTCACGCTCCAGAAGACGATCGTGCCGCCGCGCGGCTTGCTGCGCGCCTTCCCGGCCTTTTGTGCGCCGAAGCCCAAACCATGCATGAACATGCGCGCTTCATGCCGGACAAGCCAGGGCGCGCTGCCGGCGCGCAGGCGCGGAAAGAGGCTCATGCCGGCCCCGTCAGTTCGAGGAAGATGTCTTCCAGCGTGCCGCCCTGAGTGCGCGCGCGCAGTTCGTCGAGCGTGCCTTCGGCGATCAGGCGCCCGGCGCGGATGATGCCGATGCGCTGCGCCAGCCGTTCGGCCACTTCCAGGATGTGGGTGGTCAGGATCACGGTGCCGCCTTGCGCCACGTGGGTGAGCAGCAAATCCTTGACCTGGCGCGCCGCGGCCGCGTCCAGGCCGGTCAGCGGTTCGTCGAGGATCAGCAGGCTCGGTTCGTGAATCAGGGCGCCGGCCAGGGCCAGCTTCTGCTTCATCCCGCGCGAGAATCCTTCGGTCAGTTCATGCATATGCGCAGTCAGGTCGAGCCAGTCGAGCAGCTCGGCGGCGCGCGGCTGCGCCACCTCCGGTTCGATTCCCCACAGGCCGGCCACGAATTCGAGGTATTCGAGCGGCGTCAGTTTGGCGTACAGCATCGGGTCGTCCGGCAGATAGGCCAGCTTGCGCTTGGCGCCGGCCGGGTCGGCGCCCAGGTCGGTGCCGAGAATGTCGATCGTGCCGGCATCGGGGGCCAACAGCCCGGCCACCATGCGCAGCGTGGTGGTCTTGCCGGCGCCGTTGGGGCCGAGCAGGGCGTACAGTTCGCCGCGCCGCACCGTCAGGTTCATGCCATCGACGGCGGGACGGCCGAAGTGTTTCGAAAGGTTTGACAGGGTCAGTGCGTTGGTCATGGGCGTCGGATCGAGCGGAATTGCGCCAAGTCTAGCGAACATTTCCATCTAGAAAGTAACAAATTGTCACGCAGGACGAAAAAAAGCCGCAGCGGCAGGCTGCGGCTTTTCTAGGGAATGACACGCGCTTATTCGACGCCCATTTCCTTGAGCAGCTTGTCGGCCTTGTCCACGTACTTCATATTCCACAGGATGTAGCGGACGTCGACCTGGATGTCGCGGGTGTTGGCCTTGTTGTAGTCCCAATCCGAAATGATCGAGTCGAGCGTGCCGTCGAAGGCCAGGCCGATGAACTCGCCTTTGGCATTCAAGGCCGCCGAACCCGAATTGCCGCCGGTGATGTCCAGCGTTGCCAGATAGTTGACCGGCACGGTCTTGAGCTTGGGATCGACGAATTCGCCGAAATTCTTGGCCTTGATCGCGGCCAGCTGGCGTTCCGGTGCATTGAATTCGCCTTCGCCGGTAGCCTTCGCCACCACGCCCTTGACCGTGGTGAACGCGGTCCAGGCGCCGGTGCCGTCGGCGCCGTACGGGCGGCCGCTGATGTTGCCGTAGGTGACGCGCAAGGTGCTGTTGGCGTCCGGATAAACCGGCAGGCCGCGGCTGTGCATGTAGGCCAGCTTGGCCTTCATGTAGCTGGCGTAGGCTTGCTGAATCTTGCCAGCCAGTTCTTCCTCTTCGGCTTCACGCTTCAAGCCCTGCTCGTACATCGCCACGGCAGCCCTGATGAAGCTGTCGTTGCTGGCTTTGAAGTCGTCCGGCTTCTTGCCCAGCAAGGCGGCGCGCCCGGCCGGTTTGCCCAGGCTGGAGGCGGCATACAGCTTGTCGAGCAGCGCGCGCAGCTCGGCTTCCTTCATGCCGTCGCGAATGCCCAGGGCGGCGTCGAAATTGGCGTAGCGCTGGCTGGCCGGCTGGGCGGCATACTTGACCAGGCTGTTGATGACCAGCGCGTTGTCGACTTTTTCGTCGTAGGTGCGGTCGATGGCGGCCACGCTGGCCTTGATGCGCGGCAGGTCGCGTTCCTGGTAGCCGGACTTGCGCTCGGCGTCCGGCTTGGCGCTTTCGTTGGCCAGGCGGTACAGCTGGCGTGCCATGGTCAACAGGCGCGGCGACGAGTACGACAGATAAAAATCGCGGCGGGTGTTGGCGTCGCGCTCGGCGATCAGGCGCTCGGCCTGCTCGATGCCGGCGGCGTATTCGGCCTTGCGCGCCGGCGAACCGTTGACCCAGGCTTTCAGGTCGGCCAGTTCCTTGGCTTTACGCGCCAGCAAGTCGCTGCCTTCGTAGCTGGTCAGCATGCCCTTGCGGTTCTTGTAGTAGTTGTTGAGGTTGGCGACCTGGCCGGCATACTTGAGCGCGGCGTCCGGATCGTTCTTGGTTTCGCGCGCGATGATGGCCAGGTTTTCGCCCGATGCCTTCACAAAAGCCGGGTAGGCCCAGTCGAAGGTGAACGCCACTTCCGACGGCAGGCGGTGGCGGTTGGTGCGGCCCGGATAGCCGAGCGCCATGATGAAGTCGCCTTCCTTGACGCCTTCCCTGGCCACCCGGAGGTAGGACTTGGGCACGTAGGGCACGTTATCCTTGGAGTAATCGGCCGCCTTGCCATCCTTGCTGACGTAGGCGCGGTAGAAACCGTAGTCGCCGGTGTGGCGCGGCCACATCCAGTTGTCGGTGTCGCCGCCGAACTTGCCCACGCCGGACGGCGGCGCATGCACCAGGCGCACGTCGCGAATTTCCAGCTGCTTGATCAGGTAAAACTCCAGCCCGCCGTAGTAGGCGTACACATTGCAGCGGTGGCCGGGATCCTTCTCGCAGGCGGCCACGAGGCTTTTTTCATTCTTTTCCATCGCGTCCACGCGCGCCTTGCCGGACAGCCTGGCCGTATCGGGCGTGAGGATGTCGGCGGTGACGTTGCGCACCTCCTTGGTCACGAACACCCGGCTGCCGGGCGCGGCCGGCAATTCTTCGGCCAGCGTCCTGGCCAGGAAGCCATTGGCCAGCAGGTCGCGTTCCGGCGTCGAGTTGACCGCCACGCTGTTGTAGACGCAGTGGTGGTTGGTCGCCACCAGGCCTTGCGGCGACACGAAGGAGGCCGAGCAGCCGCCCAGGCTGACGATGGCGTCCATCGGGAATTCGGTCAGCTTGGTGAGCTTGGCGGGGTCGAGCTTGAGGCCGGCGGCCTTGAGCTGCTTGGCGATTTGCGGCAGTTGCTGCGGCATCCACATTCCTTCGTCGGCTTGTGCGACGGAGCTGAGGGCGGCGAGCATGAGAAAGGTCTTTTTCATTCGCATTGTAGTTTTGGTGAACGTCGGGTTGACGATGATCGGAGGCGCCCGGGTAGGGCGATGCAAAGTATCCCGACCGCTTGATCGTGTGTCAACCGAAATCGTCAGGCGTCAATACGCTGCCCGCTTCCAGCCGACGCCCACCTCGACGCCGCGATTTCAGACGAAAAAAAACCAACGCGGGGAGCGTTGGTTGGTGGGGTGCATCAAGCTTATCGTGCCCTGCCGCGGCGCAGCAGGTTGACGATGGCCAGCAGGATGACGGCACCGAGGAAGGACACCAGCAGCGAGCTGACACTGAAGTCGTCCGAGTTGATGGTGCCGCTGCCGAATAGCGGGGAGAGCAGCCAGCCGCCCAGGAAGGCACCGACAATACCAACGACCACATTCAAGATCATGCCTTGTTCAGCGTCCGTCTTCATGACCATGCTGGCGAGCCAGCCCAAGATACCTCCGACGACGATCCAGATGATGAATAACATGTTGATTCCTCCTAAAGTTTGAAAAACATACCCCAGGCCAAAGATGCGCCGGCCGTGAAAAAAGTCTAGAGGGGGCTCCCCCGGTGGTCGGTGCGGCAACGAACGTAGTGCTTGAAAGTTGGGCAAAAATGCTGCCGCAAAAGTAGGCGTTTGGAAATGTGAAATCTTGGTGCGTCAGCGTACGGAAGCGACAGGGCCGCGCGACTTATTGTTCCGTCACTGGCGAACTTTCCAGGTTCTGACGCGAGCCCCGC
>CBFGOU010000373.1:0-5154 GCA_965650445.1 uncultured Oxalobacteraceae bacterium
TGGCGCACTTCCTGATGCCGCACAAGGCGGCGCAGCGGCCCGATCCAGAGGCCCTGCGTTCGACTGCCCTCGGTGATCTGATCGGCCGCGCCGAGACCAACGGCACCCACGCCTGGCTGGGCATTCCCTACGCCCAGCCGCCGGTCGGCGCCCTGCGCTGGAAGGCGCCGCGCGCGCCGCTGGCCTGGAGCGGCGTGCGCGAGGCGGTCGCCAGCGGCGCGCCGGCGCTGCAGCTGGGCGGCATTACGCTGGAACTGCCGCCCGCCCGATGGGGCAAGCCGGCCGGATCGGAAGACTGCCTGAGCCTGAATATTTATGCACCCTGCATGACGCCGGACGCGGCATCGGCCAGCCGGCGCCCGGTGATGTTCTGGATTCACGGCGGCGCCAACACCGCCGGCACCGCGTCCACCTACACCACCTTGCGCAACCTGGCCGGCCAGGACGACGTGATCGTGGTGTCGGCCAATTACCGTCTCGGCATCCTGGGCTGGTTCAGCCTCGCCGAACTGGCGCAGGACGGCGACAGCGCGGCCGACCGCTCCGGTAACTTTGGCACGCTCGACCTGATCGCCGCGCTCGAATGGGTGCAGCAGCATATCGGCGCCTTCGGCGGCGATCCGGACAACGTGACGATCTTCGGTGAATCGGCCGGCGCCCTGAACGTGTACACCCTGCTGGCCAGTCCCTTGGCCAAAGGGCTGTTCCACAAAGCCATCCTGCAGTCGCCCTTCACGCTCAGCGCCAGCATGGCGCAGGCGCGCAACTACACCGATGACGCCCGGCCGGGGCATGCGCTCAGCTCGCGCGAGCTGCTGTGCCAATGGCTGCAGCGCGCCGGCCGCGCCGCCGACCGCGAAGCTGCCAAGGCCATCATCGCATCCATGCCGCCAGCGGAAATCGCCGCCTTCGTGCGCGGCCTGGCGCCGGAAGCGCTGCTGGCGCCCATCACGCCGGGCGCGCTCAGTTTCTACGACGCGCCGTACGTGTTCCAGGACGGCCACGTGCTGCCCGCCATGCCGCTGGCCGACGTGTTCCTGGAGCGCGGCCGCTACCACGCGGTGCCGACCATCATCGGCACCAACCGCGACGAGTACAAGATCTTCATGTCCAACAACCCGGCCTACGTGCGCATGCTGTTCGGCAGTATCCCGGTGATGCGCAACCGCGCGCGCTACCAGCGCCACGCCGAGTACATGTCGGCGCTGTGGCAAACCTCGGGCGCACTGGAGCCGGCTTCCGCCATGGCCGCGTCGGGCCATGCCGATGTGTGGGTCTACCGCTTCGACTGGGACGAGCAGCCTTCCGTGCCGCTGATCCAGCCTGCGCTGCTGCTGGGCGCGGCCCATGTGCTGGAGATGGCGTTCGTGTTCCGCGACCTGGACGGCGAATTCGATCCGTTCCGCTCCTTCACTGCCGCCAACCGCCCTGGCCGCAAGGAAGTCTCGGACGCCATGGCCGGCTACTGGACCGCCCTCGCGCGCCACGGTGCGCCTGGCCCCGAGTGGCAGCGCTGGGACGCGCAGCGGCGCCTGATGGTGTTCGATACCAGCGCCGGCGGCGGCGTGCGCATGGAGGTCCAGCACAACAGCCTGGCCGCACTCAAGGCCCGGCTGGCGGCCGACCCGGCGTTGTCGGGACAGGAACGCTGCGAGCTGTATGCCCGCATGTTTGTGTGGTCGCTGTTCGGCGTGGGCGAGTCGCCGCGCGAACTGGCCGCTTTCGCCGTGACGCACGGTTACGCCGGTACGCCGGACCAGTTGCGCCCGGCGTACTGGCCATGAGGGAGTTAGAGAACGATGGCGCTCAGCGAACGCAGCAGCGCACGCAGCTGGGCGTGCAGGTCGCCGCGGGCGGCGTCGTCAAACCCGGCCAGCATGGTGCGTTCGAGCACCGCCACGGCGGCGTCGCCCTCGCGCAACAGGGCCACGCCCTGCTCGGTCAGGCGCAAATGAATGATGCGGCCGTGATTGGCGTCCGGCTGGCGCGCGATCCAGCCTTTCGCTTCCATCGCCTTGACCATTTCGTTGGCGGCCTGGGGCGAAATCATCGAACGCTCGGCCAGCTGGGCATTGGACAGCTGCTGCTGGGTGTGCAGGACCGACAGCGCGGTGTACTGGGCAGCCGTCAAGCCCAGGCCGCCGAGGCTGTCGCGCAGCCGCCGGCTGAGCACGTGGTCGAGCCGGCCGATCAGATAGGCAATGCCGCTGGGTTTGTTGGCTTCGGCGGTGCTCGGATGATGTTTCATAACGTAAAGGAATGTATGTAAAAAGCCCTTGCCTGGCGGGCAACGCAGAATATAATATAAAGCACATATCAAGCAACCTGAGATTAATTTACTATAAAGAGAAATCAAAATGAGCAGCTACGAAAGTCGTTGGAGTACTGTTAAAGTGGACGTTGCCGACGGCATCGCCTGGGTCACGCTGAACCGCCCTGAGAAGCGCAACGCCATGAGCCCGACCCTGAACCGCGAAATGATCGACGTCCTGGAAACCATCGAGCTCGACAACGACGCCCACGTGCTGGTCCTGACCGGCGCGGGCGACGCCTGGACGGCCGGCATGGACTTGAAGGAATACTTCCGTGAAACCGACGGCCAGCCCGAAATCTACCAGGAAAGAATGCGGCGCGACTGCTCGCAGTGGCAATGGAAGCTGCTGCGCATGTACAGCAAGCCGACCATCGCCATGGTCAACGGCTGGTGCTTCGGCGGCGCGTTCTCGCCCCTGGTGGCCTGCGACCTGGCCATCGCCGCCGACGAAGCGGTGTTCGGCCTGTCGGAAATCAATTGGGGTATTCCACCGGGTAACCTGGTCAGCAAGGCCGTGGCCGACACCATGGGCCATCGCGCCGCGCTGCATTACATCATGACCGGCGACACCTTTACCGGCCAGCAAGCTGCCGAGATGGGGCTGGTCAACAAGAGCGTGCCGCGCGCCGAGCTGCGCGCCGCCGTGGTCGAACTGGCCGGCAAGCTGCTGGAAAAGGCGCCGGTGGTGCTGCGCATCGCCAAGAACGGTTTCAAGCGCTGCCGCGAATTCAGCTGGGAACAGAACGAGGACTACCTGTACGCCAAGGTCGACCAGTCCAATTACCGCGATCCGGAAAAAGGACGCGCCCAGGGCCTGAAGCAATTCCTGGACGATAAGACCATCAAGCCCGGTCTGCAGACCTACAAACGCGCCTGAGACGCGTCAACCAGCCACCACCATCACCACCAGGAGATACGCCATGCTTGAAGCCCGTTTGCTGATCGGCGGCCAGGACCGCCCCGCCTCCACCGGCGCCACCTACCAGCGCATCGACCCCGCCACCGGCGACACCGCCTCGGTGGCGGCGGCCGCCAGCCTGGACGATGCCGACGCGGCCGTCGCCGCCGCCCAGGCGGCCTTCCCGGCCTGGTCCGCCAAGGGACCGGGCGAACGGCGCAAGCTCTTGCTCAAGGCTGCCGACGCGCTCGAAGCGCGCGCGCCCGAATTCATCGCCGCGGGCGTGGCCGAGGCGGGCGGCGTGCCCGGCTGGTACGGTTTCAACGTCATGCTGGCCGCCGGCATGCTGCGCGAAGCCGCCGCCATGACCACCCAGACCGGCGGCGAAGTGATCCCGTCGGACGTCCCGGGCCTGATGGCCATGGGCATGCGCCAGGCCTGCGGCGTGGTGCTCGGCATCGCGCCCTGGAATGCGCCGGTCATCCTGGGGACCCGCGCCGTCGCCCTGCCGCTTGCCTGCGGCAATACCGTGGTGCTCAAGTCCTCGGAAGTGTGCCCGGCCCTGCACCGCCTGATCGGCAAGGTGTTCGAAGATGCCGGATTCCCGGCCGGCGTGGTCAATGTGGTGAGCAATGCGCCGCAGGACGCCGCCGCCGTGGTGGCGCGCCTGATCGCCCACCCTGCCGTGAAACGCGTCAACTTCACCGGCTCGACCAAGGTGGGCCGCATCATCGCCCTGCAAGCCGCGCAACACCTGAAACCGGTGGTGCTGGAACTGGGCGGCAAGAATCCGCTGCTGATTCTCGACGACGCCGACCTCGACGAAGCCGTGCAGGCGGCCGCCTTCGGCGCCTTCTTCAACCAGGGCCAGATCTGCATGTCCACCGACCGCATCATCGTCGATCACAAGGTGGCCGATGCGTTCGTCGAAAAACTGCGCGTCAAGACGGCGACCCTGCGCGCCGGCAAACCGGGTACCGAAGGCGCGGTATTGGGCGGCATGGTCGACGCCTCGGCCGCCCAGCGCGTGGCCGCCATGGTCGGCGACGCCGTCGCCAAGGGCGCCACCCTGGTCTGCGGCCTGGCCGAAAACGACGGCAACGTGCTGCAACCGGCCATCCTCGACCATGTCACGCCCGCCATGGCGGTGGTGCAGGAAGAATCGTTCGGCCCCGTCGTCACGATTGTCCGGGTCGACGGCGACGAAGCCGCGCTGGCCGAAGCCAATGCCGGCGAATACGGGCTGTCGGCGGCGATTTTCAGCCGCGATGTCGCGCGCGCGATGGCACTGGCGCGCCGGGTCGAATCGGGCATCTGCCACATCAACAGCTCCACGGTGGCGGACGAAGCGCAAATGCCGTTCGGGGGCGTGAAGGCAAGCGGCTACGGCCGCTTCGGCGGCAAGGCCGGCATTGCCGAATTTACCGAACTGCGCTGGATCACCATCCAGAGCGGCCATCGCCACTATCCAGTCTGAAGGAGCGTTGCGCAATGACCCAGCTCCCCCTTACGGCCGGCGCGCTCAACCTGTCGCGCTACCGCCCGGTCCGGGTCGGCGGCGCGCCGGTGACGGTGGCCGCCGATGGCCACGGCAACTGGCGCCTGGTATCGACCGAAGCGCTGGGCGCCTATCCGGAGCGCCTGACCGACTGCCTGGTGCGCGGCGCCGAGCAGTATCCGGAGCGCACCATGGCGGCGCGGCGCGGTCCCGACGGCCAGTGGCAGAGCATCAGTTACCGCCAGATGCTGGCCGATGCGCGCGCCATCGGCCAGGCCCTGCTGGACCGCGGCCTGTCGGCCGAGCGCCCGCTGATGATCTTGTCCGGCAACGACTTGCAGCACCTGCAACTGGCGCTGGGCGCCATGTATGCGGGCATTGCGTATTGCCCGGTGTCGCCGGCCGCTTCCACCCAGGCTGGCGATTTCAGCAAGCTGGCCCATT
>CBFGOU010000374.1:0-5151 GCA_965650445.1 uncultured Oxalobacteraceae bacterium
CGTACACCGGACGAGGCGCGCAAGTGGATGCTCAAGGCCAGCGCGGAGGACCTGGTGGCGCTGGCCAGCGCCGATCTCAAGTCCGCCTACGGCTGGCGCTTCGGGGTGAGCGTGGAGCGGGTCGACATCACGCTGCGCGGCCACGCGATGGCGGCGCCGCTGCCGGGCTTTCGCAGCAACGCCGGCCTGAAGGCACTGCGCGCGGCCGATGGCCCCATTCTGTTCGCACATGCCGACCTGTCGGGTTTCTCGGTGTTCGAGGAGGCCGCGTGGTGGGGCGTGGCTGCGGGCCGCAAGGCCTTGGCTTGAATCGTCCCGGAATTTCATGTCGTTGCCGCCTGAGGCCCAGCGGGCGAAACGACGGCACATTATAGATAGCTGGTGATGGACGGCGGCGAGGTCCAGCGGTCGTGCAGCCCATCGACATAGCGGATTGGCGCGGCGGCGAATTCGGCCGCGCTGGTATCGTCCAGGCAGCCGATGCTGACACTGTAAAGTTCCCCGCGCATGGGCGACATGACGTGGGAAAAAACCTGCACGCCGCAGTGCTCGCAGAAGCGGTGCTCTTCGCGCTGCTGGCCAAAGCGGTACAGCTTGAGCGCCTCTTCGCCGCCGAGCAGGCGGAAGGCGGCCGGCTTGACGTTGACGGCCCAGCAGCGGATCTTGCGGCAGTACGAACAGTTGCAGCGCACCGTTTCCTGGCGCAGGTCGGCATCCACGGCGAAGCGGACCTCGCCGCAGTGACAGCTTCCCACATGTGTTTTCAGCATGGCTATTCCCTTGGCGTGATGCGTTTGCCGGCGCGCAGCAGGATCGCGCCGATGACCAGCATCAGCGCGCCCCAGATCAGAAATCCGATATCCCAGTATATCCACTGCTGCCGGGCTACCGTCTCGTTGACATGGTGGATGCCGAGCAAGTGGTGGTTGACGATGCCTTCCACCACATTGAACAGGCCAAAGCCCATCAGCAGGGTGCCGGCGAGCATCTTGCCGGACCACCAGTGATGCGTGGCGCGGGCGCGCCGCCACAGGATGGCCAGCCCGGCGGCGACGAATACATAGGTCAGCGCGTGGAACAGGCCATCCCAGAAGGTGTCGACCTTCAGGTTATGGACGGTATCGGGCGGATAGCCGGCGCTGCTGAGCATGTGATGCCACTGCAGCAGCTGGTGCAACACGATGCCGTCGAAAAAGCCCCCCAGACCGAGGCCGAACAAAATGCCGGCGGCGACCGGGAAGCGCTCTTGCTCACCTTGCTCGCGCGGTGTTTGCATGGGCGCATCCCCTTACGCTCCGACCACGCGCGCTTCGGCTTCATGGGCCAGCGGCGGCAGTTCGGCCTGCTCGTCGCGCTGGTGCAGGTAGCGCTCCAGGGCGCTGTCAAGCGAGGGCATCAGGATGGCGCGCTCGGTATGCAGCGCGCTGTAGAGCGGCCGCGCGGCGCGCCAGTTGAAGCTTTGGTAAGGCTGCGCCTGCAGGCCGCTGGCATCCACGCCGGCCTGCTCGGCGGCCAGGCTGGCCAGTTCCAGCCAGGTTACCGGCTGGCCGTTGGTCAGGTGCCAGATGCCGCATTCCCGGTCGATGATCAGGTCCAGGCAGGTATGCACCAGATCCGGTACGTAGGTCGGCGACACCGTGAGGTCGTGCGCGGCGGCGAAGGGCGATCCGTTGGACAGGCTGGACAAGGCTTGCGTGACGAAGTTGTACTGGTCCCACGGTCCGAAGAAAGAGCTGGTGCGCACCACCAGCGCTTCCGGCATGCAGTCGAGCACGCTGCGTTCGGACTCGGCCTTGCTGCGGCCATAAATGTTCAGCGGTGCGACCTGGTCGCTTTCCACGTACGGCGCTTGCTGGATGCCATCGAACACCAGGTCGCTGGAGAACGTGGTCAGGTGGATCCGGTGGCGCGCGCAGGCGGCCGCCAGCACGGTGGGGCCGTGCAGGTTGTCGCGAAAGCAGCGTGCGATGTCGCCTTCGGCATCGTCGACCCGCACATAGCCGCTGGCGTTGATGACCGCCCAGGGCAGGTACTGTTCGAGCGCGCGTTCCACCGAGGCCGGGTCGGCGATATCCATGTCTGCCCGGCTGAGCAGGCGGTAGGCCAGGTTGCGTTCCTGGCAGATGCGCGCGAAGGCGCGGCCCAGCGTGCCGGTGGCGCCGGTGATCAGAATGGGCTGCACCACGTTGCCGACCAGCCGGTGGCCGTCGGCCGAAATGGAGGTGAGCGCGTCCGGCGTGGCCACCGGGTGGCCCAGGAAGCGGCCCGGCCGGCGCCACCAGCCCTGGCCGCGCAGCACCGGATGCGACAGCTGCTGGTGGCTGGACAGCTCGCGCATCATGGCCGCCAGCGCAGTGGGCCGCGGCTGCGGCGAGCGCACGTCGAATGGGCCGGGTTCGTAATAGCCGCGATCCTGGGTCACCAGGCTGTTCCAGTCGAACGAACCGAGCAGCGACCAGACGGTCACGGCGCGCAGGTCGATGCCGTTGCGCTGGGCCTGCTGGCCAGCCTGCCAGATTTCCAGCAGCCAGCGCAGCTGGTCTTCGCGGCGCGCGTCGATATGCGCCTCGGTGACCGCCATCGGCAGCTTGTAGCGGTCCCAGACCTCCTCCAGCAGCGGGCCGATGCCGGCGGTCGGCGTGGCCAGCACGCGCGCCGTTTCCAGGTCGGCGCAGGCACGCCCGCCGGCGTGGCCGCGGAAATGGTCCGGGTAGCGTTCCGGCCGGTGATCGAGCCAGCGCTCGCTGGTCACGTAGTAATTGACACCGATGATGTCGGGCGGGCAGGGGTTGTCGCGGAACCAGAGGATGTCCTCGGCGGCGATGCCGCTGCCGGTCAGGTAAGCCCACAGCGCGTGGTCCGGTCCGACCATGCCGCAGAGCAGGTCCCAGGCGAGCCAGCGGCGTTCGTTGTAGAACTCGGCCACGGGCGCCATTTCGCGCGTGCTGTAGGTTTTACCAAGGTCGTCGGTCTGGACCAGCCTGGCATTGGGATTGACGGCGCGGATCGCGCGCATCGCCAGCACCACCGCGCGGCACTGGATCAGCAGGGCGCGCAGGAAGGTGTTGTCGTCGCGCCCATGCGGATACCACATGCCGTACAGGCCGGCAAAGCGCGCGGTCGTCAGGGGTTCGTTGACCGGCGTGTAGTACTCGATCCACGGATAGCGCGCGGCCACGGCGCCGGCGTACTCGGCCAGGCCGGTGGCGAAGGCGGGGTCAAGCAGGCTGGTGTGAGGCGGGCCGCTGCCGTGGTGCACCAGCCCGGCAATCGGGGTGATGCCTGCGGCGCGCAGCGCGGGCAGGCGCTGGTCCGGCCAGGACCAGTCGGCCTGGTCCAGGCCGTTGGGAGCGGTGCGCTCCCACAAAACAGGATAACGGATGGCTTTGATGCCGACCGAGGCGAAGCGGTCGATGTCGTCGGGGCGGTGATGGTGGCCGTTGCGTTCGATCTGGCTGAAGTAGGTTTCGCGTACCCGGTTGACGGTACATTCGAGGCCGCCCCAGAGCTGGAGCGGGGCGATGGACGGTGCATGTGGTGTTTGCATAGGGGTATCCAGGTATTAAGAAAATGGAAACTTTCAAGGTTAGAGGCCCTGCCAAACTCGAAAGTTCGGCCCTTTTCGTCCGCGTTTTACATTCTGGAAAGTGAACGGGCCTCTGTTCAGCTCGCTGTTTCGAGAAGAAGGTTAGCCCAATGACATTTTGCGCGGCGCACCATCCGGCCCGCGTAGCGTGCGGCGCGACCGCCGGTGAGCCCTGGCTATACCCGTGTGGGACGAATGGCCAAGGAAGGCAATCCGTGCGATCCTGAAATTTCTTGTCAAAACATTACAGGTGCTGAAATGAGCAAAGGATTGCGGCTGACCGAGAAATGGATGCAGCGTGGCTTGTGGCTGGTGGCATTCATCCTTGCCGGATTTCTGATCGGACTGGGCGGGCGCCTGGTCGAGAATATGCGCGATGCCGAAGCGGTCCCGACGATGGAACAGTTCATCGATCCCGGCAAAGGGCCGGCCATCAAGGAAGCGGCCCGCCTGGCCGAGAAGCATCATCTGGAAGCGGGCGAAGCGCGCGAACAGGCCGAGCAGAAGCATCGGGTGGCCCGGTCGAACTCCCGTGCCGCCGAGGAAACGTTTAACAACTGGCTGTCCACCCGCCACGCCACTGCGCGCCCCGACCAGGACCCTGAACTGATCAGGCGCACGCGCGAACTCGACCAGCTCAAGGCGGACGAGCGTGCGGCCCTGGCCGCGGTGCAGGCCCAGGATCAGGCTTTGCTCGATGCCAGCCAGGCGCGAGACCGGGCTGCGCGCGCCTGGGCCGAGCTGGAAAGGCCGGCCCGCGCCGCCGCCGAGCACGCCGCCCGCATGGTCGAGCTGCGGGTGTTCTTGCTGAGGCTGGCATTGACCCTGCCGCTGCTGCTGGTGGCGGGCTGGCTGTTCGCCAAAAAACGCAGCAGCCCTTACTGGCCGTTTGTCTGGGGCTTTATTTTCTTTGCGCTGTTCGCGTTCTTCGTCGAGCTGGTGCCTTACCTGCCGAGCTACGGCGGCTATGTGCGCTATATCGTGGGAATCGTGCTGACGGTGCTGGTCGGGCGCTATGCGATTATTTCGCTGCAGCGCTATCTGGCGCGTCAGAAGGAAGCCGAAGCCTTGCCCGACGTGCAGCGCCGTACCACCTTGCGCTACGACGTGGCGCAGGCGCGTTTGGCCAAGTCGGTCTGCCCGGGCTGCGAGCGCAGCGTGGACCTGAAGGATGCCAGTGTGGATTTCTGTCCGCATTGCGGCATCGGCCTGTTCGACCGATGCCTGGCGTGCACCGCCCGCAAGAGCGCGTTCGCACGCTTTTGTTTTTCCTGCGGCGCGCCCGGCAGCGCGGTGCTGCTGGATTAGGCAGTGTTGATAATTTACCGTAGTCATGGCAGTGGTGCTGTCAGGCAGGATGGTCCGCGCAGAGCGGCCGAATCACACTTGAAAAATAGACACTTCTCGGGTTTAATGATGTATGTTTTTTTCAATATGATGTTTTTTATAATATCGATTCATCCTTTACGCGAGCCTATCCATGCCTGACCTGGGCACTTCCCTGGTTTCCGCCGTCCTGGCCGAACTGACCGGCACCTACACCCAGCATCGCCGCACCCTGCGCC
>CBFGOU010000375.1:0-5147 GCA_965650445.1 uncultured Oxalobacteraceae bacterium
GGTGTTTGTCGAATCGGAAAGCAAGAAGGTCGGCCAGCTGCGCGTGCCGGACGCGCTGATGGAGCGCATGCGCCAGTCGCCCTGCGTGGCCTTGACCCTGTCGCGGCCGAACCGGGTGCGCCTGCTGATGGAAGACTACAGCCATTTCACCGCCAGCCCGGCCACGCTCAACGCGCAGCTGAATTTCCTGGTGCAGCTGCACGGGCGCGCCAGGATCGACAGCTGGCACGCGCTGGCCAACGGTGGCGCCATGGCGGAGCTGGTCGACCAGCTGCTGGTGGAGCATTACGATCCGGCCTACCTGCGTTCGATCGACCGCAATTTCGTCCAGTACGGGACGGCGCGCTTGCTGGAACTGCACGATATCGGGCCGGCCGACTTTCTGGCCGCCGCCGAGGAGCTGCACCGGGCCGGCTAGCAGCCTGCCAAAATGCGGCGCCGGCCAAATAAGCGCGCAGCGTGCGCAGGAATTGGCGGCGCGCCTGTCCTGGTTCAGAACGGCCGGGTGGCGATCAGCATCAGGTTCGAGCGCGCCGCGCGCGTGAAGGCGGCGACGCGATAGCCGTCGTAGGCGCCGGTGTCGGCGGCATCCAATGCCAGCTGCAGGTTCCAGTCGCCGGCCGCAAGCCCCACCCCGACGCGGGCATCGGTCAGGCTGCGCTGGCCGTACACCAGGGGCCTGCCCAGCATGTGCATGTGCCCGGCATGGGCGAACAGGCTGACATCGCCCCCCAGCGGATAAGACGCTTCCACTTGCAGATACAGGGTGTGTCCGCCAAAGCCCAGATAGTTCGGGCCGTAGGACATGCGCGTGCTGAAGCGGTCGGTGCTGACGCCCAGGTAGACTTCCTTGTAATTGGCGTGCGATGCCGCCGAATAGGTGTAGACAGCCGCGCCCATGTCGAGCACGAGGTCGCCTGCGACCCGGCGCGAATAGCCCCCATAGCCCAGCAGGTCGACGCCCGGCTGGCCGCCGATGCCCTCGCGTGGGACGCGCGCCTCCACGCCGCCGTACGAGCCGGAGCGCGCGTCGTAGGCCAGCAGCAGCTTGGCGACCGGCTTGCCATTACTGAGGGAATAGCCGCGGTAGCGGTAATCGGTGGCCAGCGACAGGCTGCCGCTGACCTGGGCCTGCGCGGCGGTGCAGCAGGCCAGCAACAGGGTCAACCCCGCCGCGCGAGCGGGGAACCTACGCAATGCTGCCTCCGGGCGTCAGCGTAACTGGGCGGTGGTACTCGGTAGGTTGGCATTGCAAGCGCATGTACAAATTCCTGTCAGACCGGTCACGGTGGCGCACAGGTCGACACCGGGGTTGGGCCGCGCCCGGTCTGACACCAGGGCCGCACGCAGCTGGACCAGGTTCATTTGGGGGCGCAATTGGCCGATAAGTGCCATGATGCCCGAGATATGCGCTGCTGAAAAGGATGATCCGGATGCCATCTGCCAGCGCGCGCCCGGCACGGCAGTGGGAATGTCGCGCCCGGGCGCGAACAGCACCCCGGCCAGCGTCGCATTGAGCTCGTCGGCGGAGACGGCGAACACACCCGGATGATTGGCTGGAAAGCCGCCGTCGCGGCTGTTCGGGTCGACCGCGCTGACCACCCGCACGCCGCGCGCGCAGGCCGCGTCGATCAGTTCGCGCAGCAGGCGGTCGGGCGGGCCGGACAGGCTCAGGTTGATTATCTGGGCGTGACGCAGCATGGCGGCGTACATCGCTTTGCCGAGGGAGAAGCTGTTGCAGCGGGTGGCGCCGTCGCGCTGCTGCCAACATGCGCGCAGGGCCAGCAGGCGGGCTTCGGGGGCGATGCCTTCGATGCCGACGCCGTTGTCGGCGCGCGCGGCGATCACCGATGCGACCGCGGTGCCATGCGTTTCGGCCACGTAGGTCTGGCCGTCGACGAAATTTTCCTGGGCGACCACCTGGCCCACCAGATCGGGATGGGTGGCGTCGACGCCGCTGTCGATGACGGCCACGGTGACGTCGCGCCCGGTGGCGACCCTGCGGATTTCGACCAGCGGCCAGTGCATGGTGGCCGGCTGCACCTTGTACAGCGGATCGCTGGCCTGCACCACAAAGGTATTGACCGGCTGCGCCCATTTGACCCGGGCATCGCGCGACAGGGCTTCGACCACGCGCTCGGGGGTGGTGCCGGCTGGCGCCGCCATGCGGTAGCAATCCACGCTCAGGGCCGGCATGGCCCAGTCTTCCAGGATCACCAGGCCGTGCTCGCGCGCCAGCGCTTCGGCGATGCGGCGCCGCGCAGGATGCCCGCTGTCCTTGCGGTAGCTCCCGCCGGCATAGGTGTCGGGCCGAAAATGCGGCGTCGGCATGTGCAGCATGACCAGGATCTCGGCCGCCGCGACCGGCTCCTCGGCGCGCGCCGGCAGCGCGCCCAGCAACAGCATCAGGCAAAGCAGCAGGCGCTTCATGGCTGGGCTCCCATTGGTTCGACCAGCTGCACCGCCGGATTGGCGCGCAGGGTGGCCAGGGCGGCTTGGCCGCCGCCGCGCACCTCCAGCAGATAGGCGCCGGTGACGGTCGGACCGTTGACGATGCGCGCATTGCCGGCCCGTAGCGCCCGCTCGATCTGCAGGGCGGTGGCGTCGGCACGGAACATCAGCACCAGGTTGCCGCCACTCGGGGCGGCGCCGCTGGAGAGGGCGTGGAACTGCTGGGGCACCGGATCGGCGCTCAGCAGGCGTGCGCCCAGCAGGACCATCAGCGCGGTCTGGCCGGCCAGCGCGTACGGCATCCAGCCGGCGCCACCGTTGAACCAGCTTCGCCAGCGCTGCGTCAGGCTGGGGGGAGGCTTGGGCTGCGGCGGCAGGCGCGCCGCCAGGCGCGCAAAGGCGCGCTCGGGATCCAGGCCGGCCGGCTCGGGCGGCGGAACGGTGCGCAGGCACCGCTCCAGGGCCAGGTCGCCGCGGCAGTCGTCGCATCCGGCCAGGTGGGCGCGCAGCGGCGCGGCCTGCTCCTCTGGCAGAGTTTGGCTGACGTAGCTGCCCAGCAGTTCCTGGACTTCCTGGTGCGTCAGCGCACCGTTTTCTGATCTAGCCTTCATACTCTTTCTTCCATATGCGCGGACAACAAAACCTTGAGCCGCTGGCGTGCATGGAACATGCGCGTCTTAACGGTATTGAGCGGGCATTCCATCGTGTCCGCGATTTCCTGGTACCCCATGTCGTGGTAATACGCCAGGCTGACAACCACCCGCTGTTCCACCGACAGTGCGTCGAGCGCTTCGCTGACACCCTCGCACATTTGCTGCCTCATCGCAATCGATTCCGGTTCCAAACTCGCGTCTCCCGCATGCAGGTCGGGGTCGGCCTCGACCGGTTCATCGCTGGCGTTGATCGCCTTTAAGCCCTGGCGGTAGGCAATGGCGAAGACCCAGGTCGACACCCTGCAACTGCCGTCGAAGCTGTCCGCTTTCTGCCACACCACCATCATGGTGTCGTTGATGATCTCTTCAATCAGCACCGAACCGCGCACCATGCGGTCGAGAAAACGCGCCAGGCGCCCGAAATACAGCTTGTACAAATCATGAAAAGCCACCCGGTCGCCGGCCGCAACCAGCTCTACCAGGTGTAACTCGGATCGTTCCGCATCGCCCTGCCGGCTGGCAGGCTGCGGCCTCATCCTGTTCAACATCCCCATTGCTACTCCTGATGCGGTGAATACGCGTTGCCAGCGAAAAGGTTCATGGGTTTCACAATTATTTTTTGTGTCCACAGAAAAATAAATCGAAATTCTACACCTCAAAAAAAGTTTCGCCCCGTTTTGAACCTTTTCACATCCGCCCGGTATTGACCGGTTGCTAAGCAGGTACCCGCCTGCCCCCTCAGGAAGGATTGGAAACGATGTCGGTTTGTGGTCCGGCGCTGCTGCAACACGATGCCGCCACATTGCTGCGCCTGCTGGTGGCGGCGCCCGTGCTGGAAGAGTGGCTGGTGCGTGCCGGACTGCAGGAATGGCTGCTGCGGCACGCCTTCCGGCCGGCGAGCGCCCGGTGCGTGGCGGCGCTGGTGTTTGGCGCGCTGCATCTGCCGCACGGCCCGGTGGCGGCGGCGGTGACCTTGCCGATGGGTATCGCGCTGGGCTGGCTGTACGGCCGGCGCCGGCGCTGGCTCGAATGCGCACTGGCACATGCCGCATGCAACGGCGTGGCGCTGGCGTGGTGTCAGAGCGGATGGACTTCGTGGTTTATTTGATGTGCATATTTTTTTACAGGAGCTGCAACGATGCAATGGAATCTGGATCAATCACGGCATGAAGGGCGCTTGCGCCGCCTCGGCCTGGCCGCCCTGCTGGCCGGCGCGGCGATGCCCGCGGCCCACGCCGCCGACGCCCTCAACGGTAAGACCCTCTACCTGAACGGCCCTACCGGCGGCGGCACCAGTTGCAGCGCCTGCCATGGCCCTACGCCCGCCGCCAACGTCAACGGGATTCTGCGCGCGGCCGACCAGCCCAGCGTCATCAGCAGCGCCATCAGCGCCAACAAGGGCGGCATGGGCGCCATTTTCAGCGGCGCCTTCACGGCCACCCAGCTGGCCGACCTGGCCGCCTTTATCGGCAATCCGACCGTGACCGCCGGCGCGGTCGCGTCGCTGGCGCCGGCCACCCTGACCTTTACCGGCACCACCGTGGGCCAGAGCGCCGCGCCGCTGACGGCCACCCTGTCCAACACCGGCAACGCCGCGCTGCAGATCGACACCCTCACCCTGTCGGGTGCGAACAGTGCCGACTTCACCCGCTCCGGCGGCACCTGCGCTGCGGCCAGTTCGGTGGCGGTGGGCGCCAACTGCACCCTGCAGCTGACCTTCAAACCCGGCGCGGCCGGCACCCGCACGGCGGCGCTGACCATCGCCCACAACGGCACTGGCGCCACCAGCACCCTGACCCTCTCCGGCAGCGGCACGGCGGTACCGCAGGCAACCCTGGCCACCTCGGCCACCAGCGTCAACTTCGGCGCGCTGCTGATCGGCACCGCATCGAGCGCGCGCACGGTCACTATTAGTAATAGCGGCCAGGCGCCGCTGAGCTTTACCAGCATCAAGGCCAGCGGCGCGCAAAGCGGCTTCATCACCGTCGGCGGCACCTGCGCCACTGCAACGCCGGTAGCGGCCGGCGCCAGCTGCACCCTGAG
>CBFGOU010000376.1:0-5147 GCA_965650445.1 uncultured Oxalobacteraceae bacterium
CGGCCAACCCGGCGCGCTTTTACCTGGCCTCGACCCCGGCGCACGCGGCCTTCCCGCTGACCAAGATCACCCATGCCGAAGCGGTGCCTCTGGTGCGCGGCAGCCCGGAGACCTCCAACGAGCGCACCATTTACCAGTACGTGATCCCGGGCGTGTGCAAATCGGCCCAGCTGCTGCTCGGCCTGACCGTACTCAAAACCGGCAGCGTCTGGAACACCATGCCGCCGCACCTGCACGCGCGCCGCTCCGAGGTGTATTTCTACTTCGACCTGGCGCCGGAACAGCGCATTTTCCATTTCATGGGCAGCCCGGACAGCGCGCGCCACATCGTGATCGCCAACGAACAGGCGGTGCTGTCGCCGCCGTGGTCGATCCACATGGGCTCGGGCACGGCCAACTATGCCTTCATCTGGGCCATGGGCGGTGAAAACCTCGACTACACCGACATGAACGTCATCGACATCTGCCAATTGAAGTAGGAACCGCGATGCTCAACCCATTCAATCTGAGCGAGCGCACCGCGCTCGTCACCGGCGCCAATACCGGCATCGGCCAGGCCATCGCCGTGGCGCTGGCCCAGGCCGGCGCCGATATCGTGGCGGCCGGCCGCACCGAACCGGCCGAGACGGCGGCCCTGGTGGCCGCCAGCGGGCGCCGCTTCCGCTTCGTGCACGCCGACCTGTCGTCCACCAGAACCGTCCAGAGCATCGTCGACGAATCGATGGAAATGAGCGGCCGCCTCGACATCCTGGTCAACAATGCCGGCACCATCCGGCGCGCCAACTGCCTCGAAGTGACCGAGGCCGACTGGGATGCCGTCATGGACGTCAACCTGAAGTCGGTGTTCTTCCTGTCGCAGGCGGCGGCCATCCAGATGAGCAGCCAGGGCGGCGGCAAGATCATCAACGTGGCTTCGCTGCTGTCCTTCCAGGGCGGCATCCGGGTGCCGGCTTATGCGGCCAGCAAGAGCGGCCTGGCCGGCCTGACCCGCGCCATGGCCAACGAACTGGCCCACACGGGCGTGAACGTCAACGCGATTGCGCCCGGCTACATCGAAACCAATAACACCGAAGCGCTGCGCCAGGACGCCCAGCGCTCACAGTCGATCCAGGAACGCATCCCGGCCGGTCGCTGGGGCAAGCCAGGCGACATCGGTGGCGCGGCGGTATTTCTCGCCAGCGCCGCCAGCGATTACGTCCACGGCGTGGTCTTGCCGGTGGACGGCGGATGGCTGGCCCGATGAACCTGACCTGTTTTAACGAATGAATGCAGCCAATAAAATGTTGACCACCGCCGATCCGCTCTCAGGCAGCTTGCGCCTGTCGTGGGACCACGGCAGCGCCGAAGTGCAGACCCTGGGCGCCATGCTCGGGCCGCTCAGCCTGCGCCTGGACCATGAGCGCGAACTGGAGGTGATGCACGTCGCGCCCTGGACCAGCACCACCGGCGCGGCCGGTTTGCCGGGCGTGCTGCGGCGCATGCGCGGCGAGTGGCCGTGCGTGCCGTTCGGCCGGGTCGACCGCCCGCGCGACCTGCCCGAAGGCTGGAGCTCGCACCATGCCAGCGACGCCTGGACCCACGGTTTTTCGGCCAATCACCATTGGACCTGCCTGGAAGCGGGCCCGCACCGCGTCCACCTGGGCATCGACTATCCGGAGCAGTCGCCGATTGCGCGCATGGAGCGGGTGATCGAAGCCGATCCGAACGCGCCGGCGCTGACCATGACCTTGCGCATCTGGGCGCGCACGGCCACCCGGGTGCCGGTGGGGCTGCACCCGACCTTCCGCATTCCCGGTGCGCCGGGCCGGGTACAGGTCGAGCTCGGCAGGCACGAGGGAATCTTCAGCTATCCGGCCAATCCGCCGGGCGCGGTGTCGCGCCTGCTGCCCGATACCCGCTCGAACAGCCTGCAATACATGGCCGGCGTGGACGGCCTGCTCGACCTGTCGCGCCTGCCCCTGGCGTCGCCGTCGGAAGAATTGCTGCAAGTTAAAGCCGTCTCCGGCAGTTCCGGGGCCGGCGCGCCCCTGGTGCTGCGCTATCTCGACTACGCCGCCGCGGTCGGCATGTGGTGGGACACCGAACAGCTGCCCGATCTGATGCTGTGGGTCAGCAATGGCGGCCGGGTGAATTTCCCCTGGATGAGCCGTCACGTGGCGCTGGGCGCCGAACCGGTCAACAGCCTGTTCGACCTGGGCCGGGTTGCCGATGCGCCGCCGGGCCATGCGCTGGCCGACCGGCTCGGGCTTATGCTCAGTCCGGACCGCCCATGGCAAACCAGCTACCGCATCGCGGCGTGGCAGGACGCCGCCCCCTGATCCTTTTGACGAGAGCGCGCCTATGCATCCCCGTTTCCGTTCGCGCGACATGCTGCTGTCGCACATCGAACACACCATGCAGTTCTATCATCCGCGCTGCATCGATCCGAGCGGCGGCTTCTACCATTTCTTCAAGGATGACGGCACGGTGTACGACGCCCGCACCCGCCACCTGGTCAGCAGCACGCGCTTCATTTTCAACTACGCCAAGGCCTACCGGCAGTTTCACGACCCGGCCTACCTGAGCGCGGTGCGCCACGGCGTCGCCTTCCTGCGCAATGCGCACCGCGACCCGCGCAGCGGCGGCTATGCCTGGCAGCTCGACTGGAACGATGGCGTCAAACGCGTCACCGATGCGGACAATCACTGCTATGGCCTGGCCTTCGTGCTGCTGGCCTACTCGCATGCCCATGCGGCCGGCGCCGTCGAAGTGCAAGGCTACATCCGCGAAACCTTCGACCTGATGGAGCGCCGCTTCTGGCAGGCCCAGCACGGGCTGTACGCCGACCAGGCCACGGCCGACTGGACCCTGCTGCCCTACCGCGGCCAGAACGCCAATATGCACGCCTGCGAAGCCCTGCTGGCCGCGTTCGACGCCACCGGCGAGCGCCGCTATCTGCACCGCGCCGAAACCATCGCCCACAACATCACCGTGCGCCAGGCCGCGCTGGCCGATGGCCTGATCTGGGAGCACTACCATGCCGACTGGTCGGTCGACTGGGACTACAACCGCGACGACAAGAGCAATATCTTCCGTCCGTGGGGTATCCAGCCCGGCCACCTGACCGAATGGGCCAAGCTGCTGCTGATCATCTAGCGCCATCCGGTGGCCATGCAAGGCTCGTCCGAGTGGCTGCTGCCGCGCGCGCGCGAACTGTTCGACAAGGCGCTCGGCACGGCCTGGGACCCGCGCCATGGCGGCATCTACTACGGTTTCGCCCCGGACGGCGCGATCTGCGACAGCGACAAGTATTTCTGGGTGCAGGCCGAAAGCCTGGCCACCGCCGCCCTGCTGGGCGCGCGCACCGGCGAGCGCAGCTACTGGGACTGGTACGACCGCCTGTGGGCATACAGCTGGAACCATTTCGTCGACCACCGCTACGGCGCCTGGTACCGCATCCTGAGCTTTGCCAATGAAAAGCTGAGCGACGAGAAGAGTCCGGCCGGCAAGGTCGACTACCACACCATGGGAGCCTGCTACGACGCCCTCGCGGTCATCGAGCGCGCGCCATGAGACAACTGATCAAGCTGCTGGTCGTGCTGGCCTGGCTGCCGCTGTGCGGCGCCGCCCAGACCATCGATGCGGCCAGCCGCGCCAGCGTGCAGTCGCCAAACGGCAATCTCAAGCTGGAGTTCTATCAGAAGCAGGCGGCCGACGGCAGCCGCACCCTGCACTACACGGTGGCCTACAAGCGCCGCCCCGTGATCAAGGAATCGCTGCTCGACCTGCAGCTGGACAATCACCTGTCCGAGCAAGCCATGGCCCTCAAGGTCGACCGCCATGCCAACTGGTTCGAGAACCTGGCCATCCGCGCAGTGCGCCACACCAGCGCAGACCGTAGCTGGACCCCGCGCACGGGCGAAACGGCGCAGATCCGCGACCATTTCAATGCCATGCGCGTCGAACTGGTCAAGGACGACAATCCGATTTACCCGATGGCCATCGAGTTCCGCGCCTACGATGAAGGCGTGGCCCTGCGCTATGTGTTCCCGGAAAACGAAAAAGGCACGTACTACCGCATCACCCAGGAAAACACCGAGTTCGCCCTGCCGCAGGGCAGCAAGGCGTGGTACCACGGCTGGGCCCAGGCGCCCTACGCGCTGCTGCCCCTGCAAGGCTGGCCAGACCAGAGCGAACGGCCGCTGACAATGGAACTGCCGGGCGGGCTGCACGTGGCCCTGCTGGAAGCGCGCATGGTCGACTACGCGCGCACCAAGTTCAAGCTGCATCCGAGCAAGCCGGATACCCTGGTCACCGCCATGCACGATCCGGCCGACCTGATTTCGCCCTTTTCCACCCCGTGGCGCGCCATCATGGTGGCCGAGTCCCCGGGCGGCCTGGTCGAGCACAACTATTTCATCCTCAACCTGAACGAGCCGTCGCGCATCGCCGACGAAAGTTTCATCGTGCCCGGCAAGATCATGCGGGTGATGCGCCAGACCACCGCCGACGCCAGGGCCAACATCGATTTCGCCGCGCGCCACAAGCTGCAGTACATCCTGTTCGACTGGAAGTGGTACGGCAACGCCTTCTCCTTCGATTCGGACGCCACCAAGGTCGCCATTCCCGATTTCGACCTGCCGGCCATTATCGAGTACGGGCGCAGCAAAGGCATCGGCGTGTGGCTGTACGTTAACCAGCAAGGCTTGCTGGCCCAGTCCGACACCCTGTTCAAGACCTACCGCGCGTGGGGCGTCAAGGGCGTCAAGTTCGGTTTCGTGCAGGTCGGCTCGCAGCGCTGGACCACCTGGCTGGAAAAAGCCATGCAACAGGCCGCCGAGGCCGGCATCATGGTCAACATCCATGACGACTGGCGCCCCACCGGCGAGCAGCGTACCTGGCCCAACCTGCTGACCTCGGAAGGTATCCGCGGCAACGAGGAAATGCCGGACGCCACCCACAACACGGTGTTGCCGTTCACACGCTTCCTGGCCGGCGCCGCCGACTACACGATCTGCTACTACGATCCGCGCATCAAGACCACCCACGCGCACCAGCTGGCCCTGGCGGCGATCTACTACAGCCCCCTGCAAACCCTGTACTGGTACGACCGTCCCGAGCTGTCGCAGCACGAGCGCCTCAGCCTCTTCCGACGGCGGAATCATCAG
>CBFGOU010000377.1:0-5145 GCA_965650445.1 uncultured Oxalobacteraceae bacterium
GAACCCGCTGGAGGAAGCGCAGGGCATCCAGCGCCTGATCAACGACTTCAGCTTCACCCACGAACAGGCCGCTACCGCAGTGGGGCGCTCGCGCAGCGCGGTCTCCAATCTGCTGCGCCTGATCAACCTGGCCGTTCCCGTGCAAACCATGCTGATGGCCGGCGATATCGACATGGGCCACGCGCGCGCGCTGCTGGCGGTGGACGCGGCCAGCCAGATCACCCTGGCCAACCAGGTGGTGGCCAAGCGCCTGTCGGTACGCGAAACCGAAAAGCTGGTGACCCGCACGATGGAGGAGCAGGCCAGCGGCCCGGCCGCCAAGCCGAAGGAAAAATCCGGCGACATCATCCGCCTGGAAGAGGAACTGTCCGACAAGCTGGCCACGCCGGTGCTGTTCAAGATGGGCGCCAAGGGCCGGGGGCAGATGATCATCGACTTCGCCGACCTCGATGTGCTCGATGGCGTGCTGGCACGGCTGCGCGCCTGAACGGCACCAAAGAAACCTTGATCATCGCGACCGCGCCGCCATCCACAACAATGGCTATACAGCAATACTCAAGAACTTGCGCATTCTTGACAACATGCCATCAAGAATGGTTCGGCCGGACGCGGCGTTAGCGCTAAAGTGGGGCATCCATGCCCCACTTTACAGCATGCAACTACAGCTTCACCCCCTAATTCGCACTCAATCAGTGCGAAACAGGCATCAAAAAGCGTGGCGTTTCGTCACTGTCGAGTTATTCCGTGTCACGACACCGTTTGACGCAAGTACGTATTCGCACTTATAATCCCGCTGTTTAACGCACTTCAAAACACCGTAACGCGGCGTTCACACGGCTGGCGCGAAGAAGAAAATATGCTGCGCTTAGTCTCCCTGCAATTGATGTTGACAGCCGCCGTCGGCCTGATCGCCGCGCTGCTGGGGGGATGGGCCGCGATGGTGTCGGCCATGATCGGCGGCCTGTGCTGTGTAGTGCCAAGTGGAATTGCCGCGTTTCGCCTGTTTGCCGGCACCTTGAAGCCGGGCGGCGCCAACGCCGCAGCGTTCTTCATTTGGGAATTCGCCAAGATTGCAATGACGGTAGCGTTGATGTACGCCGCCGCGAAGCTGTACCACGACTTGAACTGGCTGGCCTTTTTGGGCGGCTTCATCGTGGCGCTGAAAAGTTACATTATCTTAATATTTAGGCACTGACATGACGACAGCAACTGTTGAAGGCGGAGCGGCGCACGCGCCTAACGCTTCGGAATACATCACTCACCACCTTGGTCACTTTTCGACCAAGCACCAAAGCTTTATCGTCGATTTTTCCGTCTGGAACCTGGACACGATCTTTTGGTCGGTGCTGCTGGGCGTGGTCGGCTGCTTCGTCATGTGGCTGGCGGCACGCCGCGCCACCGCCGGCGTGCCCAGCCGTTTCCAGGCTGCCGTCGAGATCGTCGTCGAAATGGTCGACAACCAGGCCAAGTCCATCATCCATGGCGACCGCAGCTTCATCGCCCCGCTGGCGCTGACCGTGTTTGTCTGGGTGTCCCTGATGAACTCGATGGACTTCCTGCCGGTCGATACCTTTTCCTCCTTGCTGGGCCTGGTTGGCCAGCATGAAATGCATCACCGCGCCGTGCCGACCGCCGACCTCAACGGCACCCTCGGCATGTCGCTCGGCGTGTTTGCCCTGATGATTTACTACGGTATCAAGATCAAAGGCTTCGGTGGCTGGATCCACGAACTGTTTTCCGCGCCGTTCGGCATCGCCATGGCGCCGTTCAACCTGCTTCTGAATATCATCGAGTACGCAGCCAAGACCGTGTCGCTCGGTATGCGACTGTTCGGCAACATGTTCGCAGGCGAACTGCTGTTCATGCTGATCGCCCTGCTGGGTGCCAGCGCAACCGCGTTCGGCTTCGTCGGCCATGTGATCGCCGGGTCGATTTGGGCCATCTTCCACATCCTGATCGTGTTCCTGCAGGCATTCATTTTCATGATGCTGACGTTGGTTTATCTCGGCCAGGCCCATGAAGGCCACTGATAGTCGGGATCGTAAAGAATCGAAATAGTGGTAGTAAAGCAGCAAAAAAATTGCATCATTTTTAATCTGGTTTTTAATTTTACTTTTTGAAGGAACTCTCATGACTGACCTTTCTTTTGTTGCTCTGGCTTGCGGTTTGATCATCGGTCTGGGCGCGATCGGCGCTTGTATCGGTATCGCTCTGATGGGCGGTAAATACCTCGAAGCTTCGGCACGTCAGCCAGAACTGATGAACACCCTGCAAACCAAGATGTTCCTGCTGGCAGGTCTGATCGACGCAGCGTTCCTGATCGGTGTTGGTATCGCCATGCTGTTCGCATTCGCGAACCCATTCGTTCCGCACTAATTCGCGACATCGAAGTAAAAGCACGGCCGAACCTCGCGGTTCGGCATCCGTTTTTGTGAGAAGGAAAATACCGTGAACTTAAACGCAACTCTGTTTGCACAGTTCGTGGTCTTCTTCATCCTGGCGGGCTTCACGATGAAATTCGTGTGGCCGCCACTGATGAAAGCGCTCGACGAGCGCGCCGAGAGGATCGCGAACGGCCTGGCCGCGGCAGAACGTGGCAAGGCAGATCTGGCTGACGCTGAAAAGCGTGTTCAGGCCGAGCTGGCTTCGGCCCGCGACGAAGGCCAAAAACGTATCGCTGACGCCGAAAAGCGCGCTCAGATGATCATCGACGACGCCAAGAAAACCGCCGCCGACGAAGCTGCCCGCATCGTCGCCACGGCCAAGGCTGACGCCGAACAGCAAGTGACCCGCGCGCGCGAAGAACTGCGCGGCCAGGTCGCCACGCTGGCCGTCAAAGGCGCCGAGCAGATCCTCAAGCGCGAAGTGAACGCAGCGGCCCACGCCGACCTGCTGTCGCAACTGTCGGTTGAGCTGTAATCATGGCTGAACTCGCAACCGTCGCCCGTCCCTACGCCGAAGCGCTGTTCCGCGTCGCCAAACAAGGCGACCTGGCAGCCTGGTCCGAGCTGGTGTCCCAGCTGGCCCAGGTCGGCGCCCATGCCGATGTGCAGGCGTTTGCCGCCAACCCGAACGTCAACGCGGACGACCTGGTCGCCGCGCTGGCCTCGCTGGTGAAAGCGCCCGTCACGCCGGAAGCAAAAAACTTCCTCAACATGCTGGCCGAAAACGGCCGCGTGTCGCTGCTGCCCGAAATCGGTGCGCAGTTCCAGGTGCTCAAGAATGCGGACGCCGGTGCGGCCGATGCGGGCATCATCAGTGCGTTTGAACTGACGTCCGACCAGGTCGCAAGCCTGGTCGCCACGCTCGAAAAGAAATTTGGCCGCAAGCTCAACCCAACGGTGACAGTGGATTCCTCGCTGATCGGCGGTGTTCGCGTTGTCGTCGGCGATGAAGTGCTCGACACCTCGGTGCGCGCCAAGCTGCAACAGATGCATGTTGCGCTGGCTTCGTAATCGACCCTCGCACAGCGCGCCCACGGCAATGCCCTTGCCCTACGCATCAAGAAACTATTAGGAGTTAGCATGCAACTTAACCCATCTGAAATCAGCGAACTGATCAAGAGCCGGATCCAAGGCCTGGAAGGTTCCGCTGAAGTTCGCAATCAAGGCACGGTGATTTCCGTCGCCGACGGTATTTGCCGCATCCATGGTCTGTCGGACGTGATGCAGGGCGAGATGCTGGAATTCCCAGGCAACACCTTTGGCCTGGCCATGAACCTGGAGCGCGACTCGGTCGGTTCCGTGATTCTGGGTGCTTACGAGCACATTTCCGAAGGCGACACCGTCAAGACCACCGGCCGCATCCTGGAAGTGCCGATCGGTCCTGAACTGCGTGGCCGCGTGGTCAACGCGCTGGGCCAGCCGATCGACGGCAAGGGTCCGGTCAACACCAAGCTGACCGCGCCGATCGAAAAGATCGCCCCGGGCGTGATCGCCCGCCAGTCCGTGTCGCAGCCGATGCAGACCGGCCTGAAGTCGATCGACTCGATGGTGCCGATCGGCCGTGGCCAGCGTGAGCTGATCATTGGCGACCGCCAGACCGGCAAGTCGGCCGTGGCGATTGATGCCATCATCAATCAAAAAGGCCAGAACATGACGTGTATCTACGTCGCGATCGGTCAAAAAGCCTCGTCGATCAAGAACATCGTGCGCGCGCTGGAAACCCACGGCGCGATGGAATACACCATCGTCGTGGCCGCCTCGGCATCCGAATCGGCCGCCATGCAGTACATCTCCGCTTACTCCGGTTGCGCCATGGGCGAATACTTCCGTGACCGCGGCGAAGACGCACTGATCGTCTACGATGACCTGTCCAAGCAAGCCGTTGCGTATCGTCAGATCTCGCTGCTGCTGCGCCGCCCGCCGGGCCGCGAAGCGTATCCTGGCGACGTGTTCTACCTGCACAGCCGTCTGCTCGAGCGCGCAGCCCGCGTGAACCCCGACTACGTCGAGAAGTTCACCGATGGCGCCGTCAAAGGCAAGACCGGTTCGCTGACCGCCCTGCCGATCATCGAAACCCAGGCTGGCGACGTGTCCGCGTTCGTGCCGACCAACGTGATTTCGATTACCGACGGTCAGATCTTCCTGGAAACCTCGCTGTTCAACGCCGGTGTCCGTCCTGCGATTAACGCCGGTATTTCGGTGTCGCGCGTCGGTGGCGCCGCCCAGACCAAGGTCATCAAGGGCCTGTCCGGCGGTATCCGTACCGACCTGGCGCAGTACCGTGAACTGGCTGCGTTCGCGCAGTTCGCTTCCGACCTGGACGAATCGACCCGCAAGCAGCTCGACCGCGGTGCCCGCGTGACCGAACTGCTCAAGCAGGCTCAGTACTCGCCGCTGCCGATTTCGCTGATGGCCGTCTCGCTGTTCGCCGTGAACAAGGGCTACTTCGACGATATCGAAGTCAAGAAGGTACTGGCATTCGAAGCCGGCCTGCACGGCTACATGAAGTCCAAGCAAGCTGCCCTGCTGTCCAAGATCGAAGAATCCAAGCAACTGGACAAGGATGGCGAAGCAACGCTGGCCGCTGCCATTGCTGACTTCAAAAAATCCGGCGCATTTTAATGGCAGTGCGGCGCCGCGCGGTCAGCGGCGCCAAATGCATAAGGAGTAAGGACTCATGGCAGTAGGCAAAGAGATACGT
>CBFGOU010000378.1:0-5142 GCA_965650445.1 uncultured Oxalobacteraceae bacterium
ATGTGGATCGCTTCCGATTCCAGCGCGTCGAGGTGGCGGGCATTGACGTCAGTCAACACGCGCGGGGTGTCATTCAAGTTTGTCATGGCAATGGGGCCTAGTTTTTATAGTGGTGCGGGTTCAGGCGGCTACGGATTTAATGCGAATCAGTTTTCCATCGACCATGTGCAGGCCGCATTCCTTGGAGTCGGGGTTTTCCCACCACCAGCGGCCGGCACGCACGTCTTCGCCGGGCTGGATGGCGCGGGTGCAGGGAGCGCAGCCGATCGACGGGTAACCCTGGTCGTGCAAGGCGTTGTAAGGCACATTGTTGGCGCGGATGTAATTCCAGACGTCCTCCTCGGTCCAGTCCGCCAGCGGATTGAACTTGGTCATGCCATGCGCCGGATCGTCTTCCTGCACCGCCAGTTCGGCGCGCGTGCTCGACTGGGCGCGGCGCTGGCCGGTGACCCAGGCTTTGTTGCCGGCCAAGGCGCGCCCAAGCGGCTCGACCTTGCGGATGCGGCAGCATTCACGGCGCATCTCGACGCTGTTATAGAAAGCATTGACACCATTGGCGGCCACGTAAGCATCCACGGCGGCCGTGTCCGGCTTGTACTGGGCAATGTCGTAGCCGTAGGTGGCCTTGACCTGGTCCAGCACGGCCAGGGTTTCGGGGTGCAGACGCCCGGTTTCGAGCGTGAAAATACCGATCGGCAGCTTGGCTTTGAGGATCAGGTCGGTCAAGACCATGTCCTCGGCGGCCAGGCTGCTCGCGAACACGGCCGGCGAAAACTCGCTGGCGATGCGTGCCAGCGTGTCTTGCGTGGCGGCGAGCAGATGGGAGATGTCGTTCATGCTAGCGTCCTGTCTGCCTTAAATGCCGAAGCCGATGTCGCCCGCCGCGTCGACCTTGACGTGGCGCTCGTGGCGGCGGAACAGCGGCAGCTTCTGGTCGACCGAGGTCTGGTACACCTCGGAAAATACCGTCAGACCCTTGAGTGCGTCTTCGATGCTGCGGTCCTGGCGGGTGGCGAAGGCGTTGAAGCCCACGCGGTACATGGCGAACAATTGATCTCGCAATACGTCGCCGATGGCGCGCAATTCGCCGGTGTAGCCCAGGCGCATGCGCAGGTTGTAGGCGATCGAGTAGCCACGCCCGTCGGTGAACTTGGGGAAGTCGACGGCCACCACGGCGAACGTGTCCAGCTCGCCGGCGAGGGTTTCCGGACGCTCGTCCGAAGCGATCCACACGCCCAGCGGCGCGCGCTTGGACAGCTGGTCCTTCTGGGCGGTCCAGACGGACAGGGGAACGATGATCTTGCCGGCCGGTACCTCGACGGTCCCGGCACTCTGGCCCTCGTCCAGGCGCAGCACGTGCCAGTCGTCGGAGACGATCTCGCGCTGTTTGATGATCTGGCTGTTATTTTCAAGCATAGTGGTCTTCTCCAACCAGTTTGCCCGCCGGGATCGGCGTGGCGTACACATGTTCCTTGAACGGCGCGATGCCCAGGCGCTGGGCGGTGTCGACGAAACGTTCTTCCTCGGTGCGCTCGCGCACGTAGACTTGCAGCAGGCGGTCGATCACTTCCGGCATTTGCAGCGCCGAGAACGACGGGCCGATGATTTTGCCGATGGCCGAGTCGTTGCCCTGGGCGCCGCCGATCGAGACCTGGTACCACTCGCTGCCATCCTTGTCCACGCCCAGCACGCCGATATTGCCGACGTGGTGGTGGCCGCAGGCGTTGATGCAGCCCGAGATGTTCAGTTCGATCTCGCCGATGTCGTGCTGGAAGTCGAGGTTGTCGAAACGCTCGGCAATGGCGGCGGCGATCGGGATCGATTTGGCGTTGGCCAGCGAGCAGAAGTCCCCGCCCGGGCAGCAAATGATATCGGTCAGCAGGCCAATGTTCGGGGTCGCCATGCCGTGGGCCTTGGCTTCCTGCCACACGGCGAACAGTTCGCTCTGCTTGACGTCGGCCAGCACCAGGTTCTGCTCGTGCGTGGCGCGCACTTCGCCAAAGCTGAAGCGGTCGGCCATGTCGGCCACCCAGTCCATCTGCTCGGCGGTCGCGTCGCCCGGCGGCACGCCGGTTTTCTTGAGCGACAGCACCACGGCAGCGTAACCCGGCACCTTGTGCGGCTTGACGTTACGCATCAGCCAATTGGAGAAGGCCTTGTTGTCTTCGCGGCCGGCGCGCGGATCGATATTGTCGAGTTTTGCGTAGGCCGGGGCGGTGAAGTAGGCCGCCACGCGCGCCATTTCCTCGTCCGTCAGGGTCGATGGGCTGTCTTTCAGGTCCAGCCATTCTTGTTCGACCTGGCGGGTGAATTCTTCCAGGCCCAGCGCCTTGAGCAGGATCTTGATGCGGGCCTTGTACTTGTTGTCGCGGCGGCCGTACTGGTTGTACACGCGCATGATCGCTTCGGTGTAGGTCAGCATGTGCTTCCATGGCAGGAACTCGCGCACCACGCTGCCCAGGATCGGGGTGCGGCCCATGCCGCCGCCGACCAGCACCTGGAAGCCGATTTCGCCAGCGTCGTTGTAGACCACGTTCAGGCCGATGTCGTGCACGGCGATGGCGGCGCGGTCTTCCTTGGCGCCATTGATGGCGACCTTGAACTTGCGCGGCAGCGCGGCAAATTCCGGGTGGAAGGTGGACCACTGGCGCAGCACTTCGGCGTACGGGCGCGGATCGATGATTTCGTCGGCGGCGACGCCGGCGTACTCATCCGAAGTAATGTTGCGGATGCAGTTGCCCGAGGTTTGAATGGCGTGCATTTCCACCGAGGCCAGGTCGGCCAGGATGTCCGGCGTCTGCTCCAGCTCGATCCAGTTGAACTGGATGTTCTGGCGGGTCGTGAAGTGGCCGTAGCCGCGGTCGTATTTGCGGGCAATGTGCGCGAACATGCGCATCTGGCCCGACGACAGCAGACCGTAAGGGACGGCGATGCGCAGCATGTAGGCGTGGCGCTGCATATACAGGCCGTTCTGGAGGCGCAGCGGCAGGAATTCCGCTTCGGTCAACTCATCGGAAAGGCGGCGGCTTACCTGGTCGCGGTACTGCGCGATGCGTTCCTTGACGATGAGATGGTCGTACTGGTCATAGCGATACATGTGTCATCCTAATTTTTTGACGGGTGGCGCAGGGCCGGAGGCGAAAGACTCCCCCCAAACTAGCCTCAATGGTAATAAACTCTGTCTTTATTCCAAACGACTGAGAATTTATTTGCTTATATGCGTGGTTGGTATAAGCATTCTTATAAAATGCAGCAAGGCGTTAATTTACAGAATCTTTAGAAGAAATGCGGAAATGAATCTCCATCAGTTACGCTTTGTGCGCGAAGCGGTGCGCCAGAACTACAACCTGACCGACGCGGCCAAAGCCCTGTTCACCTCGCAACCCGGGGTGTCCAAAGCGATTATCGAGCTCGAAGAAGAGCTCGGGGTTGATATTTTCACACGCCACGGCAAGCGCATCCGCGGCTTGACCGAGCCCGGCCGCCTGGTGTTGGAGTCGGTCGAACTGATCATGCAGGAGATCGATAGCCTCAAGCGCATCGGCAAGGAATATGCGGCCCAGGACAGCGGCAGCTTCACCATCGCCACCACTCACACCCAGGCGCGCTACACCTTGCCGAAGGTGGTGCAAGCCTTCATGCAAAAATATCCAAAGGTGAGATTATCGCTCCTACAGGGCAATCCGCGCCAGATCGCCGAGATGGTGCAGCGCGATCAGGCCGATTTGTGTATCGCCACGGAGTCGGTGGCGGCCAGCGAGGGCTTGATTACCTTGCCATGTTATCAATGGGAACACGTGGTGGTGGTGCCGCCGGACCATCCTTTGTTGAAATCCAAGGCGGTCTCGCTGGAAGAAATTGCCAGCCATCCAGTCATCACTTACGATGCCGCCTTTGCCGGGCGCAGCAAGATCGACCACGCGTTCGAGCTGCGCGGCCTGAAGCCCGACGTCTTGCTCGAAGCGATCGACGCCGATGTCATCAAAACCTATGTCGAACTGGGGATGGGCATCGGCATCATCGCGGGCATGGCCTTCGATGCCGAACGCGACCGTAACCTGCGCGCCATTTCTGTCGGTCACCTGTTCGGGATGAATGTCTCGCGCGTGGCGGTCAAGCAGGGTGCGTATTTACGCAGCTATATCTATACTTTTATCGAACTGCTCGCGCCCAGCCTGACCCGCAAGATGGTCGAGTCAGCCATGAGCGGTACCAAAGAAACCTACGAGTTGTAATCATGATCACCGGACAAGCAGCACAGTTTTACGCCAAGAGCGCGGCCAATCACGACCGCGTCTACGACAAACCGGAGCGCCAGGAAGACCTGGAAGAGTTGCAGGAACAGGTGGAGGGCGTGCTGGAAGGCCATCGCGTGCTCGAACTGGCCTGCGGCACCGGTTACTGGACCCGTTTCATTGCCGAGGTGGCCGAGCAGGTGGTGGCCATCGATATCAATCCGGAAATGATCGCCATGGCGAAATTGCGCCAGCTGCCCGAAGAGCAGGTGAGCTTGCGCGTGGCCGACGCCATGCAGTTGCCGGACGACCTGGGCAGTTTCAGCGCGGTGTTCATCGGCTTCTGGTGGTCGCACATCAAGCGCGAAGAGCAGGAGCGTTTTCTCAAGCAATTGCGCGCCCGGGTGGGCAAGGACGTGCTGCTGTTCATGGTCGACGACGAGCTGGTCGAAGGCAGCAGCGAATCGGTGGCCCGTACCGATGCCGAGGGCAATACGTACCAGATCCGCCAGGCGCCCGATGGCGAGCGTTATGAACTGGTCAAGAATTACCCGACCGACAGCGCCCTGCGCAAGCGCCTGGCCGCCTCGGCCAAGGATATCCGCATCGAGCGCCAGGATTATTACTGGCTGCTGACCTGCCGCTTGAAATAAAAGGCGCTGTTCCCGCTAGGTAGGGAAACTGAACAAAACTGAACAGCTGGGGTCCAAGGGGTATTTCCGCCACGAGATCCGGCCATGCAACGGCGTTCATTTGGAAAATTCCTCGAGCAGCTGGACACCCTGTCGCGCCAGCAGATCACTACTGTACTGCGCGCTGCCCAAGGCATCGTGCGCCGCGGGCAAGTGGTGTTCACCATCGAGTCGGCACGCGCGCCACGGCTGGCTTGCCCGCGTTGCGCCGGCAC
>CBFGOU010000379.1:0-5140 GCA_965650445.1 uncultured Oxalobacteraceae bacterium
CCGTCAACTACGGCGCGATCGGCTCGATCATCGGCCACGAGATCAGCCACAGCTTCGACGACCAGGGGTCCCAGTTCGACGCCCAGGGCCGCCTGCGCGACTGGTGGACCAAGGCCGACATGGAGCATTTCAAGGCCGCATCGAGCAAGCTGGTGGCGCAGTTCTCCGCCTACAAGCCGTTCCCCGATCTGGCGGTCAATGGTCAGCTGACCCTGAGCGAAAACCTGGCCGACCTGGCCGGCGTGGCCGCCTCGCTCGATGGCTACCACGCCAGCTTCGGCGGCAAGCCGGTGCCACCCGAAGCCGACCGCGAATTTTTCACCGGGTTTGCGCGCGCCTGGCAAACCAAGGTGCGCGAGCCGGCCCTGCGCCAGCGCATCCTGACCGACGGCCACGCGCCGGCGCCGTACCGCACCGCCATCGTGCGCAATATCGACGCGTGGTACAAGGCCTTCGACGTCAAGCCCGGCCAGACGCTGTACCTGGCACCCGAGGAGCGTGTGCGGGTATGGTGAGCGAGCCGGACATCGACGCAATCACCCGGCGTACGCTCGAGCACTACGAGCGCAACGCCGAGCAGTTCTTCCACGGCACGATCGATCACGATGTCAGCCAGAACATCGCCGCGCTGCTGCAGGCGATCGACGGCGAGGCGCCGTACACCATCCTTGACGTCGGCTGCGGGCCGGGGCGCGAACTGAAGACATTAAGCGCGCTCGGGCACCGCGCCATCGGCGTGGACGGCGCGGCGCGCTTTGTCGGGATGGCGCGCGCCTACAGCGGCTGCGAGGTGTGGCGGCAGGATCTGGTTCACCTCGACCTGCCGCCCGCCCGCTTCGACGGGGTGTTCGCCAACGCCGTGCTGTTTCACGTTCCGCGCGCGGCCCTGCCCAAGGTGCTGGGCGAGCTGCACGCCTGCCTCAAGCCGGGCGGCGTGCTGTTCGCCTCCAACCCGCGCGGGCAGAACCAGGAAGGGTGGATCGGTGAGCGCTATGGCAGCTACCACGATCTGGCGCAGTGGCAGCAGTTCATGAATGTGGCCGGCTTCGAGTATGTACACCATTACTACCGGCCGCAAGGCTTGCCGCTCGAGCAGCAGCCCTGGCTGGCCAGCGTGTGGCGCAAATCAATTGTCCAGAATGGTTAATTAGCGAACAGAACAACTTTGCATTGGGGAAGATACTTTGATTTCGCACGCAGGCAGTGCGATTTTAGTCACTCACCAAAGAGGTAAGGACATGAACCAGGACCAAATCAAAGGCAAAGCCAAAGACATTGGCGGGAAGATCCAGGAAGAAGTCGGCAAGGTAGTCGGCAGCAGTGAGCAGCAAGCCAAAGGGCTGGGCAAGCAGGTTGAAGGCAAGGTGCAGGAAAAGACTGGCGATCTGAAAGACGCGATCGACCGCGGCAACCGCTAGGCGCCCCGGCGCGCTGTTTGAAAACCCGGCTTCGACGCCGGGTTTTTTGCTATGTGCGTATCCGAACAGAGGGCTGCCGGGTGGGGCGATATGCTGACCTCACCAACGATAACAAGGAGCTCAACATGAATGGCAACCAAATCAACGGCAAACTGCAAGATATTGGCGGCAAGATTCAGGAAGAAGCCGGCAAGCTGGTGGGAAGTACGGAACAGCAGGTCAAGGGCTTGAAGAATCAGGTTGAGGGAAAGACCCAGGAAAAGCTGGGTGACGCGGAAGAAAAGCTGAAGGATTCGCTGGACTGATGCTGTCGTCCCCGCGTTCGCGAGGACGACGTCACTTGCGGCGCAGCCGGCGCAAAAAAACCGGCAGCAGATTGAATAGCCGGATCAGCCACAGCATCTGCCAGGGGAACACCGCCGTTTCCCTGCGCGCCGCGATCGCACGGGCGATGTTCTCCACCGCCCGCGCTTCACTGACCAAGAACGGCTTGCCGCTGGCATCGCCTCCATTGAGTTCACGCAGCCTGGCCGTATCCACATAGCCGGGCACGATCACGGTGACATCGATACCCTCCAGCGTCTTGCGGTACAAGCCGCACAAGGCGATCACGGCGCGCTTGTTCGCGCTGTACAGGGATGCGCCCGGATAATCGCGCAGCAGCCCGGCCACCGACGCGATGGCGGCCAACTGCCCGCCGCGCCGCATCACCCGCGCGCCGGCATCGAAGGCGTTCATCAGCCCCCGCACATTGGTCGCCATCATGCGCCCGGCAACCCCAGGATCGGCCGCCAGCGCCGCCGCGTCGCCATAGCAGCCAGCGCTGACGACCAGCAGATCCAGCCCATCCCGTGCAAAGCTTTCCACCGCCGCATCAACCAGCGCACGCTCGGCGATATCGAACTCGTACGCCACCAGCTGCGCATCGGCCTTCGACACATCGCGCCCGCAAACGGCCACCCGCGCGCCCTGTTTCAGATAATGACGCGCCAATCCCAGGCCCATGCCGCTGGTGCCGCCGATGATCATCACATTCATGGCTTGAAGGCTTTCATGGCGCAGCGGTAGCCGAACTGCCACTGCGCGTCGATGCCGGCGGCATAGGCGGCGTAATCCGGCGCCGGCGTGAGGCGAATGCGGTTTTCGCGCCATGCCAGCCGCTTGCGCACGCCGTTCGACCTGAGCGCGCGGTCCATGTCGGACGTATCGATCCAGGCATCGGCGTGCTGCGCATGCACGTGGCGCAGACGCACGTTGCCGTCGATGCCGAACACGCTGCGCAAGGCGGGCAGGGCCAGCAAACGGTTGAACGGAGCTTTGCGCTCCATGATCACGCTCTCGGCCAGCATATGCGCTACCTCGATCGGGAACAGGTCGATCACCCCGCCGCTGTAATGCTCCGCGCCGCGCGAGTGGCAGCGAAAGTAAAACATGTCGGCGATCGAGATGCGCACCGCGTCCGCCACCGGCATGTCGGCGTCGGCGATCAGGCGCGGCGCGATGGCATCGCCGCCCCAGCGCGGATCGTGCATGGGCGAGCGCGCATCGCTCAGCAGGCATGCCGCGCGCGCAGGGCAGAACACCGCTTCGGCAAACAGCCGGCGTCCGGCGCGCGGCTGGCCCACGTCTTCCGGTTTGAACAGCAGCTTCGCGCCGACGATGGCGACAGCAACCGACGGCCGGGACATCGGCGGCAGCGGCAAGCGCGCGGGCACGTCGAACATGTAGTCGTCGAACAGATCGGGGATGCGCGCGGCGCCGCTGCGCCGCACAGCGCGCCGCACGGCATGGACCAACGAGCGCCCCGGCGCCGCCTTCGGAGTCGACTGCAGGCCGCACAAAAAGTCGTACATGGGGCGCGAAGCCACCCAGCGGCGGCGCGCGCCGTCGTCGGGCAGGGCCTGGATCACGGCCGCCGCGATCGAGCCGCCGCAGCTGGCCAGCAGCAGGTCCGGCGCCATGCCCACTTCCTCGGCCGCGGCATGCATGCCCAGGTAGTAGCCGAAGCGGAATCCGCCTCCGGCCATCACCATGCAGCGCTGATATTTATGCAGATCCGTCATAGGCTAGAATGATGCACTAATTGATGGAAGTGCAACAGGAACTTTTTCGATGGCGCTCAGAAGAACCTTGCACCTGCTGCTCAATCTGGCCGTGTTCGGCCTCTGCTACACCGTGGCCAACCTGGCCGCGCAGCGCGCCGGCGTGACGCGCCACATCGTGTTCGGCATCGACAGCGCGATTGCCTTCATCCCCTGGATGGTGGTGCCCTACATGACTTCCGGCGCGCTGTTCGTCGCCAGTTTTTGGGTTGCGCGCGACGATCGGGTGTTGAGCGCCCGCCTGCTGTTCGCCACCATCGCCGCCAGCCTGATCTTCGTGCTCTATCCGCTGCGCATTTCCGGCACGCGCCCGCTTGTCGACGCGGCGTTCCCAAGCGCGCTGTTAGAGCTGCTGGCGCTGGTGGACCAGCCGTACAACCAGTTTCCGTCGCTGCACGTGGCGTACTGCGTGATCTTCGGTACCGTGTTCCGTAGCGCGGTCGGCAGGGCGTGGCTGGCGCTGGTGGCGGTGTCGACGCTGTTCACCTGGCAGCACCACGCCATCGACGTGGCGGGCGGTCTGCTGCTCGGCGCCGCCGCCATCGCGCTGGTGCGCAAGGCGAGCGTGGCCTTCAATTATGTGATGGGCGCCGGCGTGCTGGCCCTGACCTGCCCATGGCCGCTGGCGCTGTATCCGCTTGCCATCGCGCTGGCCTATGCCCGCGCGGACGCGGACTTCCTGCGCAAGCGCGGCGCAGGCTATCCCTTATCGAGCTATCTGCTGTATTGGCCCTACCTGCTGGGCTACTGGATGACCTGGCAATGCGTGCGCCGCTACGAGAAGACCGCGTTCAGGCAGATGACTGCGCAGCTGCTGGCCGGACGCAGGCTGAGCGCGAGCGAGGCGGCAATGCTGCCGCCCGGCTGCGCCGTCATCGATCTGGCCAACGAACTGAGCGAGACGCCAGCGCTGCGCGGCGCCCATTATGTGCACGTGCCGATGCTGGACCTGGTGGCGCCGCCGATGGATGCCATCGAGCTGGCGGTCGGCGCCGTCGCGCGGCACATCGCTGCGGGGCGCATCGTCTATCTGCATTGTGCGATGGGTTACAGCCGTAGTATATTCATTGCCAATTTATACATGGAGCGGCACCCCCATGACCGTATCGATCTACCAGCTCAAGCCACGCTTCCAGCAACTGCTGCGCCCCCTGCTTGATGGGCTGGGCCGCCTGCGCGTCACACCCAATCAGGTGACCGTGTTCGCCATGCTGCTCTCGCTCGCTTACGGCATGGCGCTGGCCCTCAATCCAGCCGGCGCCGCGCTGTGGCTCTGCGTGCCCGCGTTCATGCTGCTGCGGATGGCGCTCAACGCCATCGACGGCATGCTGGCCGGAGCCACCGGCCAAACCACCAGACTGGGCGCGCTGCTCAACGAAATGTGCGATCAGGTATCCGATGCCGCGCTGTACCTGCCGTTCGCGCTGGCGCCCGGCATCTCCGCGCCGCTGGCGGTCGGCGTGGCGGTGACGGCGCTGCTGGCCGAATTCGCGGGGGTGCTGGCGCTGTCGATCGGGATCGCGCGCCGTTTCGACGGGCCGATGGGCAAGAGCGACCGCGCCTTCGCCTTCAGCGTGCTGGCCATCATGCTGTGGAGCGGCGCCGCGCCCGCATGGCTGA
>CBFGOU010000380.1:0-5138 GCA_965650445.1 uncultured Oxalobacteraceae bacterium
GCCGTGGGCGCCGGGCCTGTTGAGCGGCGCCCAGCCGCTGCGCCTGATCAAGGGCAGCCACATCGTCGTCCCGCGCCTGTTCGACCATCTCTACGCCTACATCTTCCAGCATCCGGACGGCCGCATCGTCTTCACCATTCCCTACGAGCGCGACTTCACCCTGATCGGCACCACCGACCTCGATTACCAGGGCGATCTGGACCGGGTCGCCATCAGCGCCGACGAAATCGCCTACCTGTGCCAGCTGGTCAACCGCTACTTCGAACGCCAGACCAGCCCCGCCGACGTGGTCTGGAGCTATGCCGGCGTGCGTCCGCTGGTGCAGGAAGAGGGCGCCAGCGCGGCCGCCGTCACGCGCGACTTCCGCCTCGACCACGACACCGATGGCGCGCCCCTGCTCACGGTCTACGGCGGCAAGATCACCACCTTCCGCCGCCTGGCCGAACAGGCGCTCGACTGGATCGCGCCGGCGCTCGGCGTGCGCGCCGCCGGCTGGACCGCGGGCGCCTGCCTGCCCGGCGGCGATCTGTTCGGCGAACGCCCGTCCAGCCGTGGCGTGCTCGAATTCGACCAGTGGCTGGCTGGCCTGCAGCGCCGCCACCCGTGGCTGCCGCCCGCGCTGGCGGCGCGCTATGCGCGCGCCTACGGCACCCGCGCCAGCTGCCTGCTGGCCGGCTGCGCCGCCATCGGCGACCTGGGGCGCGAAATCGTGCCTGGGCTGTACGCGGCCGAAGCGGAATATCTGGTCGAGCAGGAATGGGCGATGAGCGCGGCCGACATCCTGTGGCGGCGCACCAAGCTCGGGCTGCACCTGCCCGCCGGCAGCGCCGCCGTCCTCGATGCCTGGCTGGCTGCGCGCGCAGCTCGCTAAAAGCGCGTCACCAGCAGGCGCAGTCCCCAGAGATACCCGAAGAATCCGATCGCGTACCAGGCCGCTTCGGACGCGCGTGGCGCAGCGCAGTGCCATGCCAGCTGGCGCCAGGCAAGGGAAAACTCGCATGGCAACGAGGCGAACATGGACCACAACAGAACGATGCCAAGTGACACGATGATCGCCACCAGGAGCGGGAACAGGACAAACGAGGCCGCGCCCATCCAACGCCAAAGCCGGCTCTGTGTCTTGCTAAACGGCGGGAAACGCATGGTGGGAACGGCGCCAGACACGATGAAACGCGCGATGTCGTTCCAGTTCGACTCCTCGTGCCCGGTGCGGTGATCGCCGGCAAGATAGCGGATCTGGTGCACCGGCCCGCATTCGCTACCCTGGATAAATCCATCATGCCCAGCACTACCCAGGTTGAAACGCCGCCATGGCTGCATTCCTTTTGGAAAGAGTGCGACGACCCAGTCGCGCGTTGCCACGTAGTTCAAAACCTGCGCCACCCGGGGGGCGCCGGGTAGTGCTCCCGGTGCCGGCGTCATCAGGCTCATCCAGTCATAGTCGCGCCGCACGACACTGCCGGCGAAGACAATCCGTGTGAATCGCGCGGCGCGATAATCCTGTAATGCCTGCGCCGCGAGGTAAGTGCCGTTTGAATGGCCGACGTAATGCATCCTGGCCCTGGGAAAGCGCGCCCGCATGTCGACATAGCGATCCATGAGCCACTCCACTTTGCGTTGGCGCGCCGCGCGGAACACGAAGGGCAGCATGGCAAAATATCCATAGCTCTCGGTCCATGACTCGAACTTCTGGCCGGCAGCCGCATGGTGTTTGATGGTGCGCGCGATTTTTTGGGTCCAGTATCCCTTGTCGCGGATTCCATGCACCACGAACACGACGTCGGTGACGGAGGGATCGGGCATGGCGGGAAGCACGTCAGCCATTTCGTCGCGGGGAATGCACTGTAGCGCCAGGTCTGCGCGGCTCGCATGTAGCGCGATCAGCAATTGCTGGCGCCGTTGAGCGCGCGCCGACATGGTCTGAAGCGATCCCGTGGCCGATACGTCAACGACGTTGCGATGGTCGGATGCCTTGACCTCAAGGTAGAAGTACGCCTGACGTTCGCGGCCGCCGAACAGGTCGACCGCATAATCGACGTGGTCATCGGGCGCCACCAGGTCATCGGCCGTGCCGAGCAGCTGAACGGCGATGATGTCGGGGCGCGGGCCGTAGTCCGGGTCCATCATCGCGAGCCATTGAAGGCGGGTTTGCACGAGAAATGGCGCACCGCGCCGAAGGGCAAAGACCGTCGGCTTGCCGGCCAGGAGCGTTTCGCCAATGAGTTCGACAGCCATCCATTGCACGCCTGTCCACCAATCCATCGCCGAGGCGACCGACCACCCGCGGTTCATCCCCGCCAGCAGCACAATCCGCCTGATCGAAGGCGCCCAGACGCGGGGGGCGCGGTAAGCGCTGAATTCAGGCTCGAAGGGCGCCGGGGTATCGCCCTCAGGACTGGTCTGTTCGCCAAAGGCGACAACCGCAATTTTCCGTGCCAGAACGGCGCCAAAGCTATGCCCGATCAGCGTAATGGACGTGTACCGTTTCGCATGCGGACCGTGCATGACAAGACTGTCGATCGCTGCGAGCAAGCGTGCGACGATGTCTTCCGCTTTTTCAAGGCAGAACGCGTGCTGCCCAAAAGGCAGTTCCGGCGCGAACATGGCGGCATGCGGACGTGCCGCGCGGATCACCTCCCGGACAGCGGCAAGGCGCTCGCTGGCGTTGCCAAGCCCATGCAGGAGCACGATCAGTTCGTCGCTGTCCGTGCCGGGTTCCAGATACCGCGCCAGATCGTCCATCGTTTGGCCGTGCGAATCGTCTCGATGCCAGTTCGACAGAAACCAGCAGTCGAAAGTTCCGACCGGGAGTTTGCCTGGCTAGCGCGCCCGCGCCACAATCGAAAAGCGCATCTCCATCGCATCCTGCACGCTCAGCGCGCCGCCCATGATCGACATCGGCGTGATGCCGAAGTCCGACTGCAGCAGCCGCAGCGTGCCCGCGGCGCTGACCGCCGCGTCGCTGGTCTCGATCCGAGCCGGCACATCGAGCACGCGGGTGACGCCGTGCAGCGTCACCGTCAGGCGCAGGCTGCCGGGCACCCCGGCGATGCGCTGCGCATGCAGGCTCACCACCGGATAGCGCGCGGCATCGAGCACCTTGCCCAGCATATTGGCGCGCGTTCCCGCGATGTCGTCTGCGGATGGATTGGTATCGAGTCCGGCGGCGTCGCGCAGGGGCTTTTCGTCGACGCTCAACTGGTCCAGGCGGAACTGGAAATCGGCCCGGCCGGTGCGCGGCGCCACCCAGCCGCTCACGCTGCGGCTGGCCACCACGTGATCGTGGCCGAAGCGCGCGAACGGTCCGCCGCGCCGCACCGTGACTGCGATCAGCGAACGCGCCGCATCGATGCGGTAGACCGGCTCGCGCGCGCTGGCGGCGAGGTACCACGCGCTGTAATCGGCGCTGGCCGCCGGCACGGCGTGGCGCAGCGGTGCCGGTGCGCAGGCACACAGGCCGGCCAGCAGGACGAGGGAAGTGCAAAGTCTTTTCATGAGCTCGATTGTGGCATGAACGCTGCCGTGCAGGCGCCCGGAAAACCGACTAAGATGGCTGGCCTGGTTAATTTTCAACATCGATCGTCAAGGAGTGCCATGAAGCTGTATAGCGCCACCTATGCGCCCAACCCGCGCCGCGTCACCATGTTCATCGCCGAGAAGGGGATCGAAGGCATCGAGGTCGTACCGGTCGATATCATGAAGGGCGAACACCTGACCGAGCGGTACAAGGCGCTCAATCCGCTGGCGCGCATCCCGGCGCTGGAACTGGACGACGGCCGCGTGCTGTGCGAAACGCGCGCCATCTGCACCTACCTGGAAGGCTTGCGTCCCGAACCGAACCTGATGGGCGAGGGCGCCGAGGAACGCGCCTTCATCGAAATGGCCGACCGCCAGGTCGAACTGCACCTGTTCATGTGTATCGCCAACTGGACCCGGCACGGCCATCCGGCGCTGGCGGCGCTGGAGTCGAACCAGTTGCCGGAGTTCGCCTCGGCCCAGGCGGAAAAAATGCGCGAGGGCGCGCGCTGGCTTGACACCAGGCTGGCCAGCCAGCCTTATATCGCCGGCGGGCGTTTCACCATCGCCGACATTACCGCTTTCTGTGCACTGGAATTCGCGCGCGGCCTGATGAAATACCGTCCGTCCGACGACGCCCTCGACAAGCTGCAGGAGTGGCGCGACCGCGTCGCGGGACGGCCCTCGTCCAAAGCCAAGTAACGGGTCCGGTCAGGCGATTCGCTTGTACCAGCTGCGCTGCGGGAACAGCGGCTGGTACAGGGCGCCGAGCGGATCGCCGGCGTCCATTTCGCGATCCAGTCCCAGCACCCCGAACAGCGCCAGGCTCTCATGAAACAGGCGCAGGGTGCGTCCGCGCAGCAGCGGCCCGAAGTCGCCCAGCGCGCGCGGGCAGACGATCATCTGGAATTCGTTGAACGATGCATCCGTCACCAGGTTGTACTGGGCCCAGGTGATGCGCTCGCGCAGCTGCGCGCGCAGCACCGCGCGCCCGCCATCGATCTCGAAAAAATCCTCCAGCGGCGCCAGCCCGCCCATGTGCCGGTAATGCTGCGCACACTCGGGCAGGCGCGCGGCCGGAATGAAGGCGTTCCCCGCCTCGGCCAATAGCTCCTCGTTGGAAACGGTGGCGAAAATCTCGGTGCGCGCATCGAGCTGCTGCTCGGCCAGCACGATCGCCAGCGACCAGGCTTCCTCGGCGCCGCCGCATTCGGCCAGCCACACCCTGGGCACGGCCGAGGCGCGCAGGGCCGGCGCCACCACATCGCGCAGCAGCGCCACCTGCTGCGGATCGGCGAACAGCGGCGCCGGCTGCACCGACAGCGCGCGCAGCAGCGCCGCCGCGGTGCCGGCTTCGTGCAGCACCCGGTCCTGCAGCTGCGACACCGTGGCCAGCTCGCGCTGCGTCATGGCCGCGTGCAGCTTGGCCGTCACTCCCGCGCGCTCGTACCCGCGGAAGTCGAAACCGAAGCGCTGGAACACCGCCTCCAGCAGCAGATCGACTTCCAGCTGCTCGGTCGCCAGCGCGCTGCCTTCCACCGTCGGCGCGTTCAATGCAGCCACACCCGCATCAGCGACAGCAGCTGCGCCACGTCGACCGGCTTGGTGATGTAGTCGGACGC
>CBFGOU010000381.1:0-5134 GCA_965650445.1 uncultured Oxalobacteraceae bacterium
GCCGCGCAAGCCGAACGCCAGCAGGGCGCCGCCACGCGTGGCCAGCAGGCCGAAGTAGCTGCCCTTGTACGGCGTGGCCAGCGCGCTGAAGCTGGCGCCCTGGTCGGTCGAGCGCAGCACCAGCCCCTGTTCGCCGGCCAGGTACAGATTGCCGCCGGCGGCGCGCATGGCGTACAGGTGCAGGCCTTTCGGATTGGCCACCTTGTCCTGCCATGCCTGCCAGGTGGCGCCGCCGTCGGTCGTCCTGTACATCTGGTTGTAGGCGCCCAGCACATAGCCGCTGCGCGGCCCGTCGAAATACACGTCGAGGAAAGGCTTGTCGGGGCCGTCGTCCACCAGTTGCTGCGCGCCGCGGACGCCGTCGCGCAGGGCCAGGGCGGCGGCCTGGACGCCGTCGAGCTGCCTGGTCCAGGTGACGCCGCCATCGCCGCTGTGCAGCACCACGCCCTGATGGCCGACCGCCCAGCCATTGCGGGCATCGACGAACTGCAGCGCCGTCAGGCTGACGCTGACCGGCACACTGGCCTGGCGCCACGACTTGCCGGCATCGTCCGAGTACAGGATGGTGCCGCGTTCGCCGGCCGCCACCAGCCGCGCGCCGGCGCTGGCCACGGCCAGCATGGCCGCATGCAGCGCCTTGGGCGTGACCAGGGCGGGCCGGGTGAGGGCGACCGGCAGCGCGCTGAAGGCCGGTGCGGCGCAGGCCAGCAGCGCGGCGGCGAGGAGGTGTCGGGCCATGGCGTGTTCCCTCACTTAGCGCGAGCCTTGATTGGCCAGTTCTTCCGGCCCGAAGTAGCTGGCCGGCAGGCGCGGGATGGCCTTGTACTGCGCCGCCAGTTCATTCGAGGCTTCGTTGAGCAGATAGGCGCCGGTCTGGACGTTGTAGGTGCCCCACATGATGTTGCCCAGGACGGCCGGCAAGTCCGGCGCCAGCAGGGTCAGGGTGTAATTGCCGCGCCAGATCTGCCCTTGCGCATCGTAGCCGTCGATCAGGATGATCTGCCAGGTGTCTTCATCGAGGTAGTAGCGGCGCTTGGCCACCACGTGGCGCTTGCCCGGCGCCAGACTGGCCTCCACCTCCCACACGCGGTGCAGCTCCCAGCGCACCAGGTCCGGGTTGAGGAACTGCGGTCCCATCAGGTCGGCGATCTTGGCCGAGGCGGCGCGGTTATTGTTATAGGGGATGTACATCTCTTTCTTGCCGACCAGTTTGAGTTCGTGATGGTCGAGTGGCCCGAACAGCATGAAAGCCTCGTCGAACAGGCCAATGCCGGAGGTGACCGAGTCCGGCGTGTCGTACGAGACCGACGGCGCGCGGCGCACGCGGCGCTGGCCGACCAGGTACTGCCAGATCGCGCGCGGATGCGCTTCGTCGACGCCGTCATGGGCCAGGATGCCTTCACCCGCCTTGGAGGCCGGCGCGCGCGTGATCAGGCGGCCGAACTGATAGATGCCGTCGAATTTCTCCAGGCTGCCGTCCTTGAAGTAGTAGGGGCGCTGGAAGGTCTGCTCGGCTTCGGTGGCCACGGCGCGCTTGCCGTCCGGGGTGACGATCACGGTACGCAGCGGCAGCATGGCCGCTTCGCCGGTCCAGGCCAGGCGGTGGTTCATGATCGCTTCTTAACCGGTCTTCGGGATCGGGAAGGGGATGCCGCCGTAAGCGCCCTGCACACCCCAGCCGCCGTCGACCGACTTGGCGCGGGTGGCGTTCTTGAAGGTGTTCTCGTAGACCCAGTTGGGGGCGCCGCCGGTGCGGTGGGTCGGGTACACATCGAGGCGGTAGGCGGGGTATTTCTTCAGCAGCGCCACCGTGGCGGCGGACAGGCGCGCCGCGTACTGGTCGACGTTCTTGCCGGTGATGGTGAGCTGCGGCTTTTCGGCGGCGAACGGATCGACGCGCACGTCGCCCGGCTTGAAGCCCGGCTGCACCTTGGTGTAGGCGCCTTCCCAGGCGGGGATGGTGCCTTCCTTGTTGCCGGCTTTCTCGGCGCCCAGCGGGGTCAGGGTAGAGTTCAGCTTGGCCGCTTCGTCGGCGCTGACGGCGGCGCCGGCATGCGGCAGGGCGAAGGCCAGCGTCAGGGCGGCAGCGGCGAAATTGAGGGTCGTCTTCATGGTTGTGGTCGTCCTTAGAATGCGCGTTTGATGTTGAAGGAAACGTAGTCGCGGTCCTTCAACGACTGGGCGTAGCTCAGAACCGGCATGCTGGTGGCCGGATTGTTCTTCAGGAAGGTGCCGGCGCTGCCGAGGAAGCGTACGTAGCTGATCCCGAACTTCCAATCTTGGTGATAGGTCGCGTTCACGCCGATATTGAAGTCGCCGCCGTGCGAGCTGCCGCCGTTGAAATTGAAGACGGCGCGCGAGCGGCCGTCGATGTTGTAGCCCAGGCCGATCGGAATCGACAGATCCAGCCCGTCGATCACCTGATAGTAAGAAGGCTCGAAGATCATCCGCATCGAGGTCGCGTCGCGCGTGGTGTTCGGATCGAGCGAGCCTTGCCAGGTCACGCTGGTGGCGCGGTTCCAGGCCAGTTCGCCCAGCAGCGAGGCGCCCTGGAAGAACGGGTTGGTCGGCATTACGTAGATCGCCGACAGGTTGACGTGGGCGGTGTTGCCGACCGCGTAGGCCGGGTTGCCGCTGTTGTCGGCCATGCTGCCCGCGCCGCTGCGCGACAGGAAGTTCGGCGTCGGATCGCTCACCAGCGGGGTGTTGCGGCGCACCGAGATTTCGGCCGCGACGTTGGCGCCGAACAGCACCGTGCTGGCGCTGGCGCCGAAGGTGCGGATGCCTTCCGCGTACACCGCCTGCACGGTGGCCGGCGCGCCGGGAGGGAAGGCGGGCGCGAAGCCGAGGTAGAAGTATGGGGTCTTGTCGTGGTAGCGCGCCGCGTACAGGCCGTACTCGACATCCGAGCCGGACGGGTTGAACTTGATCTGCAGGCCGCCCTGGCCGGAGTTCTTGGCCTTCATGTCGGCAATGCTGTAGAAGGCCGGGGCGCCGCTGTTGGTCGGCGCGACCAGGAAGGCGGTGCTGCCGGCCCCTGCGGCGTCGTAGGAGCTGAGGTAGCTGCCCACGCCCGGGATCTGGGTCGGGCGCCATTCGAACTGGTAGTAGCCGCCGATCGACACGTTCGGCAGTACCTGCAGCTGGCCCGAAAGCTGGTTCACCGGACGCAGGATCTCCTTGAACTGCGCGCCCGGCACGCTGAGCAGCTTGACCACATCGACCGGGCCCTGGGCGTTGGCGATGCCGTTGGCGCCAAAGAACAGGCTCTCGCCGTACTGCAGGGTGTGGCGGCCGATGCGCACGGTGCCGGGCAGCTCGCCCAGGGTGCCCTTGGCGAACACGAAGGCATCGAGCAGTTCGGCGTTACGGCCATGCAGCAGGCGGGTGCCCTTGGCGAAGCTGGTGGCCGGCTGGCCGCGCAGGGTCAAGGCATTACTTCCCGGCGAAGCGTTGTCGTTGTCGCTGTTGTAGACGCTGTCGTACCAGCCGGCGGCGCTGATGCGCAGGCCCGCGGTGCGGGTGCCGACGTCGAACTCGGAGAGCCAGTCGATCCTGCTGGAGACGATGCCCTTGTTGCGGAAGTTCTGGTTGCCGTCGTCCAGATTGTAGCCGGTGAAGTCGGCCGGACCGGAACCAGGATAACCGCCGGCCAGCAGGCGGCTGTCGGCGTCCTTCAGGCGGTAGGCGCCGCTGTACTTGAAGGTATTGTTCCAGGTGACCTTGAGGTCTGGATTGCCGGTGTCGAATTCGTAGGCGTGGGCGGCCGGCAGGGCCGCCGCGACGGCCAGGGCCAGGATGGTTGGACTAAGGCGTTTGCTCGCTTGCATGTGGTGTCTCCGGTTTATTTTTTGTTGGATGCGGCAAATCAGATAAAGGTGGACGCGAGGCCTCCGTCGACAGGCAGGTTGATGCCGCTGACCCAGCGCGAGTCGTCGCTGCACAGGAAGGCGATCACGCTGGCGATTTCGTCGGCGTAGGCGGGGCGCTTCATGCGGTGGGCGTCGCGCTTGACGCGCTCTTCGCCCAGCATGGCCACGAAGTCACCGAGGATCGGCGTGAACACCGGACCGGGGGCGACGCTGTTCATGCGCACCGAGTGCTCCATGAACCACTTCTGCGACTGCGTGCAGGTCCACACGATCAGCGCTTCCTTGAAATACTGGTAGCAGGTGGCGCCCGGCACCGGGTGCGCGTCCAGCCATGCCTGGCCAGCCTCGAAGCCGCCGGTGGCGGCCAGCTGTTTGTGCAGATCGGCGCGCTCGGGCCATTCGGCGCCGAGGATGGAGGCCACGTTGACGATCGAGCCGCCGGCCGGCATGCGCGGCAGCACGCCTTCGGTGAGGTGGCGCAGGCCCAGGTAATTCACGCGTGCCAGCAGGGCCGGATCGGCGGTGCCGGGCACGCCTGCGATATTGCACAGGGCGTCGACGCGCTGCGGCAGCCTGGCGATGGCCGCGTCGATGCTGGCGGTGCTGCCCTGGTCGACGGCGATGAAGCCGTCCAGCGTGAGGCCGGGCTCGTTGCGGTCCATGCCGATCACGGTCGCGCCTTCGAAGCGCGCAAGGCGTGCCACTTCGGCGCCGATGCCGGATGCGGCGCCGGTAACGACGATGGTCTTGTTACGTAGTTTCATGGTGTCTCCTGATTAGAAGGGATAGCGCGGGGCTTCGGTTTTGACGGTCAGCCACTGCCACTGGGTGAATTCGTCCCAGTCGCTGGTGCCGCCGTGGCGCCCGCCGTTGCCCGAGGTGCCGCCGCCGCCGAACGGCGCGTGCGCTTCGGCCAGCACGGTCTGGTCGTTGATGTGGGCGTGGCCGGCCGGTACCTGGTCGACGATGTGCATGGCACGCGCCACGCTCGGGCTGATCACGCCCAGCGCCAGGCAGCCGCTGGTGGCCGAGGCCAGCGCGATTGCTTCTTCGTCGGTATCGAATACGGTGATCGAAGCGACCGGTCCGAACAGCTCTTCCTCGAAGCAGCGCATCCCGGGTAGGACGCCGGTGAGCACGGTGGGCTGATAGAACTGGCGCTCGAAGGTGCCGCCCGCCAGCAGGGTGGCGCCGGCCGCGATGCTGTCCTTGACGATGGCGTCCAGGCGGTCGACCTGGCGCGCGCTGATCAGCGGGCCGAG
>CBFGOU010000382.1:0-5132 GCA_965650445.1 uncultured Oxalobacteraceae bacterium
GAGGAAATGGGCGTCACCCGCGAGCGCGTGCGCCAGATCCAGCAGGAGGCGCTCGTCAAGCTCAAGCGGGCCATGGCCGCCCGTGGCGTGGGGCGCGATTCCTTGTTATGATGCGCGCGGACCAAGCGCCGCGCATGCCGTTTCGCGTCACTCCCGCACCTTCCCCGATCATTATTTATTTGCCACGCCAATGTGCGTGTTTTTCGCCATGCACGACACCATTATCGACATTAAATCCCTCGACATGGACGCCCGCGGCGTCGGCCATCTCGCCAACGAAGACGGCTCTCCCGGCAAGGTGATCTTTGTCGAAGGCGCGCTGCCGGGCGAGCAGGTCAGCTTCGTCACCTTCAAGAAAAAGAAAAACTGGGAAGCGGCCCGCATGAGTGCGCTGCACCGCGAATCGTCCCTGCGCGTGACGCCCAAGTGCCAGCATTTCGACTACTGCGGCGGCTGCTCCATGCAGCACCTGGAGCCGAGCGCCCAGGTCGCCATCAAGCAGCGCGCGCTGGAAGACAACCTGTGGCACATCGGCAAGGTCAAGCCGGACACGGTGATGCGCCCGATGTACGGTCCGACCTGGGGCTACCGCTACCGCGCACGCCTGTCGGTGCGCCACGTCGTCAAGAAGAATACCGTGCTGGTCGGCTTCCACGAAAAGCGCTCGGCGTTTGTCGCCGACATCACCGACTGCAAGATCCTGCCGCCGCACGTGGCCGCCATGCTGGTCCCGCTGCGTGGCCTGATCGGCGCACTGTCGATTTTCGACCAGGTGCCGCAGATCGAAGTGGCGATTGGCGAGGAAGTCACGGCGCTGGTGCTGCGCATCATGGCCCCGCTGACCGGCCCGGATGAAACCTTGCTCAAGGCCTTCGCCGACCAATGGAATATCCAGTGGTGGCTGCAAACCAAGGGGCCGGAAACGGCCGCGCCGTATTATCCGCTGGACAAGCAATTGTTTTACACCTTGCCGGAATTCGGCATCCGCATGCCGTTCAAGCCGGTCGATTTCACCCAGGTGAACCACCACATCAACCGGGTGCTGGTGGCCAAGGCGCTGGGTTTGCTGGAAGTGCAAAAGGATGACCGCGTGGCCGACCTGTTCTGCGGCCTGGGCAATTTCACCTTGCCGCTGGCCACGCAGGGCAGGGAAGTGGTCGGGATCGAAGGCTTGACCAGCCTGACCGAGCGCGCCCTGGCCAATGCCAGGGCCAACGGCCTGTCGCACAAGACCAGCTTTTCGACCCGCAACCTGTTCGAAGTGAGCACCGAGCACTTGATCGAACTGGGCAAATTCGAGCGCATGCTGGTCGATCCGCCGCGCGACGGCGCCATGGCGCTGTCGCAGGCGCTGGCCGGGCTGCGCGCGGTGCGTCCGGATCTGCTGCCCAAGCGCATTGTCTATGTGTCCTGCAGCCCGTCGACCCTGGCGCGCGACGCCGGCATCCTGGTCAATGAAGCCGGCTATGTGCTCAGCAAGGCTGGCGTGGTGAACATGTTCCCGCACACGTCGCACGTGGAGTCGATGGCGGTGTTCGACTTGCCGGCGTAACAGGCATAAAAAAGCCGACCCGCAGGTCGGCTGGTTTATCAGCGCAGCAACGATCAGTCGCGGCTGCCGCCCAGGCCCAGCAGGGCCAGCAGGTTGCTGAAGATATTGTACAGGTCCAGGTAAATGGCCAGGGTCGCGCTGACATAGTTGGTCTCGCCGCCATTGATGATGCGTTGCACATCGAACAGCAGGAAGCCCGAAAAGATCACCACGGCCACCACCGACAGCACCACCATCAGCGCCGGCATCTGGAACGCGATGGCGGCCACCGACGCGAGGATCAGCACGATCACGCCGGCAAACAGCCACTGGCCCAGGAAGGAGAAATCGCGTTTGGACGTCGTGGCGATCGACGCCATCACGGCCATGATGGTGGCGGTGCCGCCGAACGCGCCCATGATCAGGGTGCCGCCGTTGCTGTAGCCCAGGGTGCGCGTCAGCAGCGGGGTCAGCATCAGGCCCATGAAGAAGGTGAAGCCCAGCAGCAAGCCGACGCCGAGGCCGCTGTCCTTGTTCTTTTCAATCGCCCAGATGAAGCCGAACGCCACCGCCATGAACAGCAGGAAGCCGGTCAGGCCGCGCAAGGCCGGGAAGTGGAACTGCACGCCGATCACGGCGCCCAGCACGGTGGGAATCAGCGACAGCGCAAGCAGCCAGTACGTATTGCGCAGAACGCGGTGACGTACGGCCTGACTCGAACTGGTCAGATCGACATTTTTCTGCAAACTAATAGACATGGTGCCTCCGATAGGGTCTATGGTGAAAACGTCAAAAGCATAGCACGGTGCGCAAAAAGCGCGCAAAATCACGCTGCGGCACTTGGCACGCCGGCCCGGCTTTGGCTGGCGCCACTCTACCACTTGCTGTCCAGCCTCGGCAATATCCATCAGGTGGGGCTGACTATGGTAAAATTAAAGGTTGATTGAAGTCTTACTCTCGACATAAACCTTTCTTTTTATTGGAGTTTTTACAAATGGCAATCGAACGCACCCTGTCGATCATCAAACCAGACGCAGTTGCAAAAAACGTGATCGGCCAAATCTACAGCCGCTTCGAAGGCGCTGGCCTGAAAATCGTTGCCGCCCGTCTGACCCAGCTGTCGCGCGCTGAAGCCGAAGGCTTCTACGCTGTGCACGCTGCGCGTCCTTTCTTCAAGGACCTGGTCGACTTCATGATCTCCGGCCCGGTGATGGTGCAAGTGCTCGAAGGCGAAGGCGCGATTGCCAAGAACCGTGACCTGATGGGCGCAACCGATCCGAAGAAAGCAGAAAAAGGCACCATCCGCGCCGATTTCGCCGATTCCATCGATGCCAACGCCGTGCACGGCTCCGACGCCGCTGAAACCGCCGCAAACGAAATCGCTTACTTCTTCCCAGCGCTGAACGTTTACAGCCGTTAATTCGTCATCGAGCAATGCGACCAGCCTGCCGGGCGGGCTGGTCGAAACACCCCGTAGAATACTTAAAGACTTGACATGACAACGACTCTCACCAACCTGCTGGACTTCGATCCCGCGCAACTCGTGGCGTACTGCGCCGAGTTGGGGGAGAAGCCGTTTCGCGCCAAGCAATTGCAGCGCTGGATACACCAGTTCGGCGCCAGCGATTTCAATCAGATGACCGACCTGGCCAAGTCGCTGCGCGACAAGCTGGCCACGCGCGCCGAAGTGCGCGCCCCGGCCATCATCAGCGATCACACGTCCACCGACGGCACGCGCAAGTGGCTGGTGGACGTGGGCAATGGCAACGCGGTCGAAACCGTGTTCATTCCGGAAGAAAACCGCGGCACCCTGTGCATCTCGACCCAGGCCGGCTGCGCCGTCAATTGCCGCTTCTGCTCGACCGGCAAGCAAGGCTTCAACCGCAATCTGTCGGTGGCCGAAATCATCGGCCAGCTCTGGATGGCCGAGTTCGAGCTGCGCAAAACCAAGGGCATCGAGCCCGGCCCGAAAGGCGAACGCCAGATCACCAACGTGGTCATGATGGGCATGGGCGAGCCGCTGCTGAACTTCGAACCGACCACCACGGCCCTCAAGCTCATGCTCGACGACAACGCTTACGGCCTGTCGCGCCGCCGCGTGACCCTGTCGACCTCGGGCGTGGTGCCGATGATGGACAAGCTGTCCCAGGAAGTGCCGGTGGCCCTGGCGGTGTCGCTGCACGCCTCCAACGACCCGCTGCGCGACGGCCTGGTGCCGCTCAACAAGAAATACCCGCTGCGCGAACTGATGGCGGCCTGCAAGCGCTATCTGGCGTTTGCCCCGCGCGACTTCATCACCTTCGAATACTGCATGCTCGACGGCGTCAACGACAGCGACGAGCACGCGCGCGAACTGGTGGCCCTGGTTAACGATCCGCAAGTGGGCGTGTCCTGCAAGTTCAACCTGATTCCGTTCAACCCCTTCCCGGAATCGGGCTTGCTGCGCTCGAAAAATCCGCGCATCAAAGCCTTCGCCCAGGTGTTGATGGATGCCGGCATCGTCACCACCATCCGCAAGACGCGCGGCGACGACATCGACGCCGCCTGCGGCCAGCTGGCCGGGGAAGTGCAGGACCGTACCCGGGTGCAGCAGCGGATGGAAAAAATGAGCGAATACCAAAAGAAATTCGGCGCCGATTTCGGCCGCATCGTGGAGATTCCTTCTTGAACGCCGCCGCACGGCGTTTGATGGTGCTGTGCCTGTCCGCGGCGCTGGCCGCCTGCGCCGGCAGCGGCGCCGGCAACAGTGGCGGCCTGCAGGGCAGCACCCAGGAGCTCAAGACCGCCTCCGACCAGACCTCCAACGAACGGCGCGCGGCCATCCGCCTGCAGCTGGCGGTCGGCTATTACCAGCAAGGCAGCTACGACGTCGCGCTGGACGAAATCAAGCATGCCATCGCCGCCGCTCCCGACTCGGCCGATGCCTACGGCGTGCGCGCCCTGATCTACACCGCCATGAACGAGATGGCGCTGGCCGACGAGAATTACCAGCGGGCCTTGCGCCTGGCCCCGCGCAACCCGGATTTGAGCAACAACTACGGCGCCTTCCTGTGCCAGGTGGGCCGCTACCAGCTCGGCCTGGAACAGTTCGAGCTGGCGCTCAAGAACCCGAACTACCAGTCGCCGGTCAAAGCATTGGTGAACGCGGGTGCCTGCAGCATCAAAATGAAGAACCTTGACGCAGCCGAACGTTACCTGATGGACGCGCTGCGTTACGACCCGGATCTTGCCGCGACCCATGCCAATCTGGCCCGGGTCTATTACGAGCGGCGCGACTATAATCGCGCCGGATTTTTTATCCACCGCCTGACCACGCTGGCCAAGCCGGAAACCTTGTCGGCCGACGTGTTGTGGCTGGCCGCGCGCATCGAGCGCAAGCTGGGCGACAAGGGCCTGGAAGCGGCCATGCTGACCCAGCTGCGCCGCCATCACGCGGCCTCGCCCGAGTTTGCAGCCTTCCAGCGCGGTGCATTTGATGAGTGAGACAGGAACGACAATGACAGAGTGGGCAGAACAGCCAGCCAGCGGCGACAACCAGGGCGTGCCGGGCAAGACCCTGGCTGCGCAGCGCGAAGCACTGGGCTGGAGCGTCGAACAGGTC
>CBFGOU010000383.1:0-5131 GCA_965650445.1 uncultured Oxalobacteraceae bacterium
GCTCGCGCCCAGCGGCAGCGTGCTGCGCCTTGCATCGACGCGGCGCCCGGCCGCCAGCACCTGTGCCTCGCTGCCGGCGGCGTCGAGCCGGGTGGCGCACGAGGGGCACACCAGCGTGCTGGTGACGCCCGGAACGTACTTGATCATGCTGCCGCACGCCGGGCAGTCCAGCGCATCGAGCTTGCCGCGGTACTTGCCCGCGCTGGCCTTGATCTGTTCCTCGTCGCGCAGCAGCTGGCATTTGAGGCTATCGAGCGTCACCGCCACCCCGTCGTACAGGACGGGGCTTTCGTCGGAGTAGTCGAGCGTGACGAAGCGCTCGCCGGCGCGCAAGTCCACCACGCGGGCTTCGTAGCCATCACCGGCCTTGAACGGCAGTTCGCCCTGGCCGCCGATGCACCGGGCGCTGCGCTTTTCCGAGGCGGTCAGGCGCTCGCCTTCGACCGTGTAGAGCTTGCCGATCCCGATTTCATCGAAGGCGGGCAGGGCGCCCTTGACGCTGCGCGCGGCCGTCAGCACGAACATGCCGGACGAGTCGCCCAGCCAGCCGGTGCTGCCGTCGTCGTACAGCAGGTACCACTCGTTCCACATGCCTTGCGCGTAGCGCAGCTGGATGCGCCCGATCACCGTGAAGCCGCGCGTTCCGGCCACGCCGGCGGTGCCGATCTGGATCGGCGAATAGTCTTCCAGCACGGCCGACATCTTGCCGATGTCCTTGACCGAGTCGGCGTCCTTCAGGACCGTGGCGCGGCAAAACTCGCACACCGCCATGACGGCGGCGTGCGACTTGAACGTGAGCGGCGCGCCGCAGCTCGGACAGGAGACCGTTTGCATGCGGCGCGGCTTAGCCGATCAGCTTCTTGAGCAGCTCCGCTTTGGTGCTGTCGTAATCGGCGGCCGAGATCAGGCCTTTGTCGAGCAGGTTCTTGAGCTTTTGCAGCCGCGTTTCGATGCCTTCTTCGGCTGGCGCCGCGGCCGGCTGCGGAGCAAACGCGCCACCGAGCGACTGCGCCATGGCCTGGCCCACCAGCGCCCCGGCGCCGAGACCGGCGCCAATGCCGGCCAGGCCGCCTTCGTTTTGCGCTGCCAGCGGGATGCTGCTGGCGACCTGGAACTGGGTAAAGCCGCCCATCTTGTCGGCCGACAGTCCGCCTTTCATGCCGGCAGAAATGCGCTCGTCCAGCGCGGCCTGCAGTTCTTCCGGCAGGCTGACGCTGGCGACGTTGAATTCGTCCAGACCGACGCCGTAGCGCGCGAACGCGCTCGCCAGGTCGCCCTTGACCTGCTGCGCCATCAGCGCCTGGTTGGCGGCCATGTCGAGGAAGGCGACGTTGGCCCCGCCCAGGGAAGTAGCCATGGTGGCCAGCAAAATGCCGCGCAGCTGGTCTTCGACGTCCTCGCGCGTGTAGACTTCGCGCGTGCCGCTGATCTCGGTGAAGAATTTGCGCGCATCGGCGATCCGGTACGACAGCATGCCGAAGGCGCGCACGCGGATCATGTCGAAGTCCTTGTCGCGGATCGTGATCGGCTGCGGCGTGCCCCACTTGCGGCCGGTCTGCACGCGCGTGCTGAAGAAGTACACGTCCGACTTGAAGGGCGAATCGAACAGCTTGTCCCAGTTCTTCAGGTTGGTCAGCAGCGGCAGGGTGTTGGTGGTCAGCTTGTGGGTGCCCGGGCCGAACACGTCGGCGATGGTGCCTTCGTTGACGAACACCGCGACCTGCGATTCGCGCACATTGAGCACGGCGCCGTTCTGGATCTCGAAGTCCTGCATCGGATAGCGCCAGGCGAGCACGCCCTCGGTCTCTTCGTTCCACTGCAGGACATCGATAAACTGCTTCTTGATGAATGAGCCGATGGACATGGTGTCCTCCTTATGGTCAGGAAATGCAGCCTGCGTTGATCAGGCCGATCGACAGCGAGATGGAGCCGAGCAGTCCGCCGAAGGCCGAATTGTCGGCCTCGATCTGGTCCTTGGACATTTTCAGCAGGCGGGTGGTCACGTTAAACACCAGCACCTGCACCAGCATGGCGCCGGCGGCCCAGCCGAGGAACGTCGTGTAGTCGGGAGTGTGCAGCAGCGCCGAGGCCACCGTCAGCGCAAAGCCGATCAGCGCGCCGGCCAGCGACAGGGCGGCGGCATGGTTGCCCTGGCGGACCAGCAGCACTTCGTCGTACGGTGTGATGCGCGTGTAGATGACGAAAAACGCCATGACCAGGGCAGCGGCTGTTCCAAGGTGCAGCAGATAGTTTAGGATGGCGGGCACGTGTGCTCCCTGAAAAGATAGTCAATTTGACAGCGCACGACGATCTTAGATCAAAATCAGCCTCATGACAAAACGAATTCTTATCCTGTCGGTGTTTGTGGTTGCGTCCTGCGGCCTCGCGTACGAGCTCATCGCCGGCGCCCTGTCGAGCTACCTGCTGGGCGACTCCATCCTGCAGTTTTCCACCATTATCGGCTGCTTTCTGTTCGCCATGGGGGGGGGCGCACCTGTCCAAATACGTTGGCGACGACGATGTGCTGGCGCGCTTCATCGACATCGAACTGGCGGTCGGTTTGATCGGCGGCGTGTCGGCGGCGCTGCTGTTCATGACCTTCTCGTGGATGAGCGCACCGTTTCGCACGCTGCTGTACGTGCTGGTGTTCATGATCGGCGCCCTGGTCGGGATGGAAGTGCCGCTGGTGATGCGGGCCCTGAACGCGCGCGATACCGCCTTCAATGAGCTGGTCAGCCGCGTGCTGACCTTCGATTACCTGGGCGCGCTGGCCGTGTCGCTGCTGTTTCCGCTGGTGCTGGCGCCGCGTCTCGGCCTGGTGCGCACCGGCTTTCTGTTCGGGATGCTCAACGTCGGCGTCGGCTTTTGGACGCTGTACGTGTTTCGCAGCGAAATGAAGGATGCGCTGGGCCGCGCGCTGCGCGCCAGCGCGGTGATGGTCACGCTGATCGCCGGCTTCGCGTTGTCGGACCGGCTGGTGCAGTGGGGCGAGCATGGCCTGTTCGGCGACGAGATCGTGTACGCCGCGAGCACGCCTTACCAGCGCCTGGTGATCACCCGCTGGAAGGACGACCTGCGCCTGTACATCAACGGCAATCTGCAGTTTTCCTCGCGCGACGAATACCGCTATCACGAAGCGCTGGTGCACCCGGCGCTGCAAGCCCTGCCTTGGGCGCGCCGTGTGCTGGTGCTGGGCGGCGGCGATGGCCTGGCGCTGCGCGAGATCCTGCGCTATCCGAATATCCAGGAGGTCGTGCTGGTCGACCTGGATCCGGCCATGACGCAGGCCTTCACCACGCGCGCCGAACTGACGAAGCTGAACCACTCGTCATTTTCGGACAAACGCGTCAAGGTGATCAACGCCGATGCCGCCATCTGGCTCAGGAACGACAACACCTTGTTCGACGCCGCCATCATCGACTTTCCCGATCCGTCCAGTTTCGCCCTCGGCAAACTGTACTCGGTACCGTTCTACGACATGGTCAAGCGCCACCTGGCGGCCAGCGGCCTGGTGGTGGTGCAGTCGACCTCGCCGTTCTTTGCGCCCAACGCTTACTGGACCATCGATGCCACCTTGCGCGAAGTCGGCCTGCGCACCTATCCCTATCACGCCTACGTTCCCTCGTTCGGCGAGTGGGGCTTCGTGCTGGCTTCTCCGCAGGCGCAGTACACGCCGCCCACCAGCTACCGCCTGCCGATGCGCTACCTGAACGCCGATACCACGCGCGAGATGTTCGTCTTCCCGCCCGATATGCAGCGCCGGGACATGGCGCCGAACCGTCTCAATACGCAGTCGCTGGTGCATGAATTCGAGCATGACTGGCGCCAGGTGATCCGCTGATGGACCGCAGGTCCTTCCTGTCGTACGCGGGCGCGGTGGGCGCCGCAGCCGGAACCGGCGTGGCCTTCCAGCACTGGCAGGAAGTCACCCCGCAGGTGCATTATCCCGGCCGCGACGAAGGACACTTTCTGCGCGACCGGCGCACACTGCCGCCGCCTTCGGAGGTGGTCGAGGCCGATATCGTGATTCTCGGTTCCGGCGTGGCCGGCCTGTCGGCGGCCTGGCAGCTCAAGCGGGACGGGCATAGCGGCGCCTTGATGATCGACGGACCGCAGCCGTTCGGCAATGCGGCCGGGGGCCACTTCGGCGATCTGGCGTTCCCCACCGGAGCGCACTATCTGCCGCTGCCGTCGCCGGAATCGGTGCACGTGCGCGAAATCCTGGCCGATCTGGGCATCATCGAGCGTGATGCGTTCGCCGAGAAGCCGTATTACGACGAGCGCTGTATTCTGCACGGGCCGGAAGAGCGCCTGCTGTTCAACGGGCGCTGGCAGGACGGTTTCATTCCGACCGAGGGCGTGAGCCCGGCCGAACTGGCCGAGCACCGGCGCTTCTTCGCGGAGGTGGCGCGCCTGCGCAAGCTGCATGGCGCCGACGGCCGCCGGATATTCGTGTTCCCCACCGTGGCATCGTCGGCCGACCCGGCTTTCGATGGGCTCGACCGCATCACCCTCAAGGACTGGCTTGAGCAGAACGGCTACCGCTCGCCGACCTTGCACTGGTATCTGAATTACTGCTGCCGCGACGATTACGGCACGCGCTACGACAAGGTGTCGGCGTGGGCGGGCCTGCATTACTACTGCAGCCGCTGGGGGCAGGCCGCCAATGCGGGCAACGGCGCCTGGCTGACCTGGCCGGGCGGATTGGCGCCGGTGGCCGAGAAGATGGCGCAGTCGTCCGGCATCGCGCGCCGCGCCGGCACGGCGGTGTCGCTGCGGCGCACGGGCGGCGCGGTCGAAGCGCTGTGCTTCACGCTCGACGGCGGGGTGGCGCGCAGCTTTGTGGTCAAGGCGCGCAAGGCCATCTGTGCGATGCCGGTGTATGTGGCCGCGCGCGTGGTCGAGTCGATCGGGCAGTTCGGATTCGATCCGAAGCGGCACATGCCGGTGTATGCGCCGTGGATGGTGGCGAACTTTCTCATGAAGGACTTCCCGCGCGAGCTTCCGGAAGCGCCGCTGTCATGGGATAACGTGGTGTACCAGGAGCCGGGCTTGGGTTATGTGGTGTCGACCCATGAGGATATCCGCGTCACGCCGCCGCCCAAGACGGTGTTCAGCGCGTATGTGGCGC
>CBFGOU010000384.1:0-5114 GCA_965650445.1 uncultured Oxalobacteraceae bacterium
TCACGGATGGCGGTCATTTCGCTACCGGCCAGGCCGCGCGGCGTTTCGCGTTCTCGGCTGAGCGTATCGATGCGATAAAGGGGCTGTCCGACTGGATGCGGCCGCTGTTCCCACGCATTAAGCCGTTGGCGATCGACTGCATGCTGGGGCGTCTGTTCGCCAACCACAAGAAAATTGGCATTTCGTTCCAGGACATCGCCGATTCGTTCGGCGGAAACTCGAAGCTCTACCAGCGTGCCAGCTTCAAGATGCAGAACCACCTTCGTCAACTGGAGGATCTGGCGATCCAGCACCTGGAAGGGAGGCTGGTCAAAGACGGAGTTGCCTTGCCGACAGAAAGTGTTTGACGGAAATGTCCCAACACATGTATATTTTGCCCATGATCGAAGTCATTGCGACTTGATGAAGAATTCCAGAAAAAGCCCTGCCTGGCCCCAGCCACGCGGGGCTTTTTCTTTGCACCGTGCCTCCTCGTGTGGCGCGCTTTGCCGGGCCTGCAGTGTGGTCCGGCGCTCTTATTCTCAACGACGAAAGGCGGTGATCCTGTCTCGATCCGCTGCAAAGCGGGGGATACAACGATCGTTCGTTTGTTGCCCGGTTCGCCGGGCTTTTTTATTCCGCAGCTTGCATGATCCGGCCCAGCGCCTTTTTGGTATCGGCTGCCTTTTTCTTGGCGCGAGCGAGTTCTTGCTCTGCTTCTTCCACGGAGGCCAGCGCGGCAGCAAGCTTCGTGTTTGGGAGCCAGTGGACGAGAAGGTGCGCATCCGCCTGATTATCGCTAACGACCGAGCTCACATCGCCGGTCAGGATACTTAGTCTGTGTTTGCAGGGCTGACCGACTTTACCGGCGGCACACGTACATGAAACGTGCAGCTCGGCATTTTTTGTGAACGTGACGGTGTACGGCAAAGGATCTGAGCCCTGCACTTGAAAAACAATCTGATCGGCGTTCATGGATATCCTTGATGATGGTGAGGAGCGTAGATTCTACATTTCCTCCCGGCAACCACCCCGATTTCCTGCGAACCGCTGATCGCCTGCCCGGTCCGCCCGGACCTTTTTATTCGTAGTACAGATGTGTGCACAGGATGAGCCAATGGCGAATGTACAGGTCAAGGGGCTGCCTGCGTTGCTCAGCCGGATGGACGGCCTGGCGCGCCAGCAGGCGCCGTTTGCGATTGCCAAGGCGATGACCGCCACGGTACGCGATGCCAAGACCGCCGAGGATCGGTACATCCCGCAGGCGTTCGACAAGCCGACGCCATTCACCCAGCGTGCCGTGGCATTCAAAGGCGCGACGAAGAGGAACCTCTCCGCATCGGTGTTCATCAAGGATGCGCAGGCCAAGTACCTGCAAGCCGAGGCTGAAGGCGGCAAGCGGGAGTTCAAGTCATTCGAGCAGAAGTTCGCGGGCAGTGGCCGGGAATTGGTCGCCCTGCCTGGCCCCGCCGCAGGGCTGAATCAGTACGGCAACCTGACCAAGGCACGGATCAAGCGCATCGCCGCAGACCTGGCCAAGACGGGGAAGGGGAAGCGCCTCTTCCTCGGCGCGCCGAAAGGTAGCGCCTTGCCGGCCGGTGTCTATGCGCGGACGGGCAACTCTACGATCGTACCCGTCCTGGTCTTCGCCAGCTCGGCGACTTACCAGAAGCGCTTCAAATTCGACCAGGTCGGCCGGGCCACGATCGAGGCCCGGTTCGTGCCGAACATGGTCCGCGCCTGGGCTGAAGCCGTCCAGACGGCCCGGCGTTGACGCAGGCGCCGCCTGCATTTCTCGCAGGCAACGTCAGGGTATCTACATGTTGTGAAAATGCAACATATTTCCGATGTGCAACGCATTTCCATGGGTCCTTCCGGGGGGCGGCCTATCGTGGGTAATTCGCGCCTCGATGTTCGTGTCGTCACAAACTTTTAAAGAGGTAGTCACCCGGTAGTCAGTAGTCAGTAGTCAGCACGAGGGTAGTCATATGGCTTTGATGGGTTATCGCGCGTACTCGCGCCACGCGGGCGTGACGCTGCGCGCAGTGCAAAAGGCGATCGAGGCGGGGCACATCAAGGTCACGGCGGAGAAGAAGATCGACTCCGACCAGGCCGACCGCGATTGGCGCAACAGCGACGATGTGCTCCGACCCATTGTCGGCATCGATCAGTCTGAAAAAAAATCGCTTTCTCCGGCTGCGCCCGGCAGCGTGGGACGGCGTGCCGCTCCCGCCCTCGATGACGAAGGCGAGGAGGGCGACGCCTCGACGAGCGAGTACCGGACGCACCGTACGTCGCGAGAAAAGTACAGCGCGCTTGAGCAGGAGCTCAAGTACAGGCAACTAGCCGGCGAGTTGATTCCAGTCGAGGACGCAAAGCGCATTGCATCGACGACGTTCCGCGGTATTCGCGATGCCGTCCTCAACGTGCCGGCGCGGCTGAAAGACCAGCTGGCCGCGCTGGACGACCCGCACGAGTGCGAGCGCCTGATGGAATCGGCCCTTACCGACGCGTTGGCGAGCATCGACATCGGGAGGCTGCTGCAGGAACAGGACGAATAAATGGGAGCAGTCGACGAATTCATCCGGTCCGTCACGGAGGCGATCCGGCCAGACAGCCGGATCCCGATCGCGGAGTGGGCGGAGACGTACCGCGTGCTGCCGCCGGACACGCCGGAGCCCGGACCGTGGCGCAACAGCCGCACGCCTTATCTCGTCGGCATCATGGACGCGCTGTCGCCGGACAGCCCGTACCGCGAGGTCTACCTCAAGAAGGGGCACCAGCTCGGTGGCTCGGCGCTCGGCGAGAACTTCATCGGCCATGCGATCACATCGGCGGCCGGGAACATCCTGGCCGTGTTCGCGACCCTGGAGGACGCCGAGAAGTGGGAGCTGTCCCGCTTCGAGCCCATGCGGCTCTCGACTGCGGAACTGAAGAAGCGGATCCGCGACGCGAACGTCAAGGGCTCCGATAACACGAAGCGCCGCAAGAAGTTCCCCGGCGGCTTCATGCAGCTGATCGGTGCAAACCGACCTGGTGGCCTGAAGTCCTCGACCATGCGCTACGTGCTGCTCGAGGAGATGGACGAGTACGCTGGCGACATCGGCAACCAGGGCAGTCCGGAGACACTGGCCAAGAAGCGGACGAGTAACTTCGGTCGCAAGGCACGCATCTTCGGCAACAGCACGCCGACGATCGTCGGCAGCTCGCCGATCGACCGGAACTACTTGCGCGGCGACCAGCAGAAGTACATGGTCGCGTGCCCGTGCTGCGGCACGCGCCAGTTCTTCAAGTGGTCGCAGATGAAGTGGCCGGACGGCGAGCCTGAGAAGGTCCGCTACCTCTGCAACGACTGCGGCGTGCTCAGCACCGAGGCCGAATGGAAGACGCGCGGTTACGAGGGCGCGTACTGGCAGCCGACCGCCAAGGGCGAGCCTGGCGTGGCCAGCTTCCACTTGCCGTCATTGTATGCGCCGCTCGGATGGCGCCCGTGGGCCGAGATGGCGGGCGACTGGATCGCTGCGCAGAAGGATCCGGTATTACTGAAGGCCTTCATCAACAACGAACTGGCCGAGTGCTGGGAAGACCTGAGCGGCCAGGTGAAGGGCGCCGAGATCGCCAAGCGTCGCGAGGCCTTCCAGCTGCGCACGATTCCGAGGGGGTGTCTTGCGCTGGTCATGTCGGTCGACGTGCAGGGCAACCGCCTGGAGTACCAGATCCTGGGCTTCGGCCGGAACAAGAAACACTGGGTCATTGACTACGGCATCATCGACGGTGACCCGGCCAAGGATGACGTGTGGACCCGTCTCACCACGCTGCGCGAGCGGCCGCTGGTGAACAGCTTCGGCGTCTCGATGCGTGTGCAGACGTGTGCAATCGACTCTGGCGGTCACCATACGCATGAGGTCTACCACTACGCCAGGATGTACCGGCATGCCGGCGTCTTCGCCGTGAAGGGCGCATCGACCGCCGGCAAGCCGATCATCGGACGTCCGGCCACGATGGACGTGAACCACCGAGGGCGGACGATCAAGGGCGGCGTGCAGCTCTGGCACGTCGGCACAGACACTGCGAAGTCGCTGCTGTTCAACTACATCGCCTCCGATGAGGAGTCGATCCCGGAAGACCGTTTTATCCGCTTCCCTGCCGGCTTGGCGGACGAGTACTTCGAGCAGCTGACAGCCGAGGTCTACGACGCCGGCAAGTCCCAGTGGCGCAAGCTCCCCGGACGCCGCAATGAGGTGATCGACCTGTTCGTGTACGGCTTCGCTGCGGCTTATCACCCGCTGTTGCGGTTGGACACAATGCGCGACGCCGACTGGGCCCAGTTGGAGAGCATGATCGAACCGGTCAACGGCGATCTGTTCACGGCCCCGCTGGCCCCGACCGGAGACGAGGCGCCGGCGGAGTCAGATGCTGGCGCCGCGCCGCCGGCGCCAATGCCGCAACCTGCGCCGACTGCTGCGGCACCGCCTGCATCGGCGGTGCAAGACGAACAACCACCCGAAAGCACATGGCTGTCGGGTACTGATAACTGGCTGGACTGAATATGGCATTCACACTCACTCAACTCAACGCACTCTAAGCGGCGCTGGCATCCGGACAAACCTCGGTCAGCTACGACGGCAAGCGTGTCGACTACCGCAGCGTGGGCGACCTGGTCCAGGCCAGGAACATCGTTCGCGCGGAGCTGATCGCGTCCGGCCAGCTTGGCGCGGCGCCGCTGTCCAACCGCGGTCCGGGCGCGCTGACCATCTTCAGCCGGGACTGACATGAACCTGATTGACCAACTTGTCGGGATGATCAACCCCATGGCTGGCTTGCGCAGGGCCCAGGCGCGCAGCGCGCTCGAGCTGATGCGCGGCTACGACGCCGCGAAGGTCGGCCGCCGGACCGATGGCTGGGTCGCCAACGGCGGCAGCGCGAACGTCGAGATCGCGCCGGCGCTGTCCCGGGTGCGCAACCGCTGCCGGGACGTGGTGCGCAACAACTAGTACGCCGCCAAGGCGATCGAGACCCTGTGCGTCAACACCGTCGGCGATGGCATCGTGGCGAAGGCGCCGGACCAGCAGCTGTGGGATGACTGGTGCGAGTACTGCGACGCCGACGGCCAGCTGGACTTCAACGGGCTGATC
>CBFGOU010000385.1:0-5101 GCA_965650445.1 uncultured Oxalobacteraceae bacterium
ATCGCCGATCCGGCCACCCGTACCTATACGGCCAAGGTGTCGATTCCCGACAGCGCGCCCGACGTCAAGCTGGGCATGACGGCGCTGGTGCAATTCTCGTCCACCACGCCGGTGGCGCAGATCCGCGTGCCATTGACCGCGCTGCATCACGAAAGGAACGCCACTTCGGTGTGGGTGGTGGAGAAGGGCGCCGTGCGTCTGGTGCCGGTGCAGGTGACTGGCGCGGCCGGCAACGAGATCCTGGTGGGCGGGGGCATCACGCCGGGCCAGACCGTGGTCACGGCCGGTGTCAACCTCCTCAAGGCGGGACAGAAAGTGACGCTGCTGGCGCCGGAAAACCCGGCGGCGGCGCCGACCCCTACCGTCGCTGCGGCCGGCGGCCGTGAGGTTGCCAAATGAAGGGATTCAATCTTTCACGCTGGGCACTCGAACACATACCATTAACGCGTTACCTGATTGTCGCATTGCTGCTGGGCGGTATTGTCAGTTATATGAATCTCGGGCAGGACGAAGATCCGCCCTTCACCTTCCGCGCCATGGTCGTGCGTGCCGTGTGGCCGGGCGCCACCGCCGTGCAAATGGCGGAACAGGTCACCGACAAGCTGGAGAAAAAACTTCAGGAAACGCCGTACATCGACCTCATCAAGAGCTATTCGAAGCCGGGCGAATCCCTCATCATCGTGCAGCTGCGCGAATCGACGCCGCCGCGCGAAACCTCGGCTTCGTGGTACCAGGTGCGCAAGAAGCTCGGCGACATCCGCGGCACGCTGCCGCCCGGAGTCAATGGCCCGTTCTTCAACGACGAATTCGGCGACACCTTCGGCTCGATCTTCGCGTTGTCGGGCGATGGATTCAGCTATGCCGAAGTGAAGGATTACGCCGACTTCGTGCGCCAGCAATTGCTGCGTGTGCCTTTGGTTTCCAAGGTCGACCAGTTTGGCGTGCAGGACGAGAAAATCAACATCGAGTTCTCGCACAAGAAATTCGCCCAGCTGGGTGTGCCGTTCGAGACGATCGCCAACCAGATCGCCACCCAGAATACGGTGGAGTCGACCGGCGTGCTGGTTACGCCGACCGACGATCTGCAAGTGCGCGTGACCGGCGCCCTGATGACGGTCAAGGACCTGGAAAACCTGGAACTGCGGGCCAACAACACCACCTTCCGGCTCGGCGACTTCGCCACCATCAAGCGCGAATACCAGGACCCGCCCAGCGACAAGATGCGCTTTAACGGCAAGGAGGTCATCGGTCTGGGCGTGTCGATGGAGAAGGGCGGCAATATCATCGAGATGGGCAAGGGCCTGGATGCCCGCGTGGCCGAGATCCGCGCCAAGCTGCCGGTGGGCATCGAGCTGCAGCGCGTGTCGGACCAGCCGCGCGCGGTCACCGCGTCGGTCAGCGAGTTTGTGCACACGCTGGTCGAGGCGATCGCCATTGTGCTGATCGTCAGCTTCGTGGCGCTGGGCCTGCATACCAAGCCGCTGCGCGTCGACGCGCGCCCCGGTCTGGTGGTGGCCCTGACGATTCCGCTCGTGCTGGCGATCACTTTCTTGTTCATGAGCATTTTCAGCATCGACCTGCACAAGATATCCCTGGGTGCGCTGATCATTGCGCTGGGCTTGCTGGTCGACGACGCCATCATTGCCGTCGAAATGATGGTGCGCAAGATGGAGGAGGGCATGTCGCGCTTTGAAGCGGCCACCTTCGCCTACACCTCGACCGCGATGCCAATGCTGACCGGGACCTTGATCACGGCGGCCGGCTTCCTGCCGATCGGCCTGGCCAAGTCGGCGGCGGGTGAATACACCTTCTCGATGTTCTCCGTGAATGCGCTGGCGCTGATTATTTCGTGGTTTGTGGCGGTGGTGTTTACCCCCTATATCGGCTTTTTGATCCTGAAGGTGAAGCCGCACGCGGGCGCGGACGGCCATCATGAACTGTTCGATACGCCCGGATACCAGAAGTTCCGGCGCGTGGTGAACTGGTGCGTCGACAAGCGCAAGACCACCATTGCGCTGACCCTGGCCATCGTGGGGCTGGGCATCTTCGGCTTCAAATTCATCGAAAAGCAGTTCTTCCCGGATTCAAGCCGGCCCGAACTGATGGTCGAAATGTGGACGCCGGAAGGCACCTCGTTCGCCGCCAACGAGAAGCAGGTCAAGAAGTTCGAAGCGTATATGCAGAAGGAGTCCGATATTGAAAGCGTGACGAGCTATGTCGGCACCGGCAGCCCGCGCTTCTATTTGCCGCTCGATCAAATCTTCCCGCAAACGAACGTGTCGCAGATCGTCGTGCTGGCCAAGGATATCAAGAGCCGCGACAGGCTGCGCCTGAAGATCGTGGATATCTTCAAGCATGATTTCCCTGAGGTGCGCGGCCGCGTCAAGCTGCTGCCGAACGGGCCGCCGGTACCGTATCCGGTCCAGTTCCGCGTGCAGGGGCCGGATATCGCCGTCGTGCGGGACTATGCCGACAAGGTCAAGGACATCATGCGCGCCAATCCGAATACGGTCGGCGTCAACGACAACTGGAACGAGTCGGTCAAGGTCTTGCGCCTGGAGCTCGACCAGGACAAGCTGCGTGCTTTGGGCATCACGACGCAAACCGTGATGCGCGCCGCTAACACCATCTTGTCCGGTACGCGCATCGGCCAGTTCCGCGAAGATAACAAGCTGATCGATATCGTGGTGCGCCAGCCGGTGGAGGAGCGCGCCACCATTTCGGTGTTGAACGACACCAATCTGCCAACCGCCTCGGGCAAGCCGGTCACGGTCGGCCAGATCGCCCGCGCCCATTTTGTGTGGGAGCCGGGCGTGGTGTGGCGCGAGGGGCGCGAATGGGCCATCACCGCCCAGTCGGATGTGGCCGATGGCATTCAGGGACCGACCGTGTCGGGCCAGATCAGCGCCAAGCTGGGCGATTTGCGCGCCTCGCTGCCGCCGGGCTACACCATCGCCTTGGCCGGCGCAGAAGCCGACAGCAAGAAGGCCGAGGCATCGATCAGCGCCAATGTGCCGCTGGTGCTGTTCATCGTGTTCACCTTGCTGATGCTGCAGCTGCACAGCTTCTCGCGGGCGGTGATGGTATTTTTGACCGGTCCGCTGGGCGTGGCCGGCGCGGCCATGGCGCTGCTGATCCTGAATCGGCCGTTCGGGTTCGTGGCCAATCTGGGCGTGATTGCGCTGTTTGGCATGATCATTCGAAACTCGGTGATTCTGGTGGACCAGATCGAGCACGATATTGCCAACGGCGTGCCGGCGTGGGATGCGGTGGTCGAGTCGGCGGTGCGGCGCTGCCGTCCGATCGTGCTGACGGCCGCCGCCGCCGCGCTGGCCATGATTCCGCTGTCGCGCTCGGTATTCTGGGGGCCGATGGCGGTGGCCATCATGGGCGGCCTGGTGGTGGCGACGGCCTTGACCTTGCTGTTCCTGCCGGCGCTGTATGCAGCCTGGTTCCGCGTCAAGCGGCCCGAGGTGGAACGCGCAAAAGCGGTGGTTGTCGCCGAACCGGCGTAATCGCCGTCAGTCCCCGCCTAGGCGAGGGCGGCCGGGGCGGAAACATGCGCATGCACCGCACGCGCATGTTTCTCCCACACCCGGCTTTTCCAGCGCGCATACATGGTCAGGCCGCGCACCCATTCATCGGCGGTAAATGCGATCCACACGCCGATCAAGCCCCAGTTCAGGTGCAGCCCCAGCAGCCAGGCCAGCGGCACCGCCACACCCCACATCGAAAACGCCCCCATCATCACGGGGAAACGCGCGTCCCCGGTCGCCCGCAGCGAATTGATCACCACCAGATTGAAGGTGCGTCCCGGCTCCAGCAGGAGACTCATGCGCAGCAGCACCGCACCGCCGCTCACAATCGCCGCGTTATCGGTGAACATGCCGAACAGCCACGGCGCCAGCAGCACCACGATCAAGGTCGAGATGATCGTCACGCCCAGGCCGACCCGCAGGCTGCGCAGCAATTGGCGGTAAGCCTGGTCGAATTCGCCGGCGCCGATCATATGGCCGATCATGATTTCGGTGCCGATGCCGATCGATATGCCCAGCATCATCATGATCATCGACAGCTGCATGGCATACGAGAAGGTGGCCAGCGACGCCACGCCCATCTGGCCGACGAAGTACGTAATGACCATGAAACTGGTATGCCAGCACAGGCCTTCGCCGGCGGCCGGGATGCCGATGCGCAGGATGCGTCCCATCGAATCGCGGCAAAAACGCGACAGCATGCCCGGATGCAGGTGCAGCTTGAGCTGGCGCCTGACCATCCAGGCAATCGCGACGCAGGCGAGGGTGCGGCTGATCACGGTCGACAGGGCGGCGCCGAGCACGCCCATTTTCGGAAAGCCGAACAGGCCGAAGATGAGCAGGGTATTGAGAATCAGGTTCAGCACATTCATGCCGATGGCGATGAACATGGCTTCGCGCGTGTGCCCATGGGCGCGCAACACCGCGGCGAAGGCGATATTGAGCGACTCCAGAAACAGGCTGCCGCCCATCAGGGCCAGGAACGGGCGGGCATACGGCAACAGTTCCGGCGGCAAATGCAGCAGGCGCAGCAGTTGCTCGGAACCGACAGCGACGCCGGCACTGATGGCCACACCCAACCAAAAGTTGATGCCGATGGCGGTGGCGGCGACGCGGTCGGCGCCGGCCCGGTCGCCCGCGCCCAGATAATGGGTCAGCACCACGGAACTGCCGACGCCGACGAAGGAAAACACGATAATGCAGAAGCTGACGATCTGGTTGGCCACCGCCAGGCCGGCCACGGCGTTATCGCCCAGATGGCTGACCATGAAGGTGTCGACAATGCCGGGAAGGATATGCGAAAGCTGTTCGATGAAAATAGGCCAGGTGACTGCGAACAGACCGAGCCGGCGCAGTTTCTTGCTGTTTTGGGATGACATGCAGGGGGAATTCTGTGGAATTTGGAAGCGATGCCAAATTATACTCCGGCTGAGTTCGTTTCAAAAAAGCGCCCGCTAGTGACAGAATTTCCAGTAAAATACCGGGTTGATGTTGTAGCCCCTAACAGAGGCAGTGCAGGGCGCCGGTTGTCATCGCGGGCGCCCTTTGTTATTTGAGAGACGGTA
>CBFGOU010000386.1:0-5095 GCA_965650445.1 uncultured Oxalobacteraceae bacterium
CCGGCTCGGAGAAGCTCATGCGCAAATCGATGGCCCTGCAACAAGAGCTTGGTCCCCTGTTCGACATCACCTTCGACTGCGAAGATGGCGCCTCCGCCGGCGCCGAGCCCGAGCACGCCAAACTGGTGGTCACTCTGCTCAACGACGAAGGCAACCGCTTCAACCGCATCGGCGTGCGCGTGCACGACGTCGGCAGCGCCTTTTTCGACGGCGATGTGGCCGTGATCGTCGGCGGCGCCGCCCAGCGTATGGCGTATATCGTCCTGCCCAAGGCCGACTCGAGCATCGAGGTGGCGCGCGCGATCGAAAAAATCAACCAGCACGCCACCCGCGCCGGGCGCGTCACGCCGCTGCCGGTGCACGTGCTGATCGAAACCCATGGCGCCCTGCGCGAGGCCGATGCCATCGCCGCCCTGCCCCAGGTCGAGTGCCTGTCGTTCGGCATCATGGATTTCGTCTCGGCCCATTACGGCGCGGTGCCGGCCAGCGCCATGCGCACGCCCGGCCAATTCACCCACCCGCTGGTGGTGCGCGCCAAGCTGGAAATGGTGGCGGCCTGCCACGCGCACGGCAAGGTGCCGTCGCACAATGTCACTACCGACATCAAGGATAGCGCCGTGGTGGCCAACGATGCCCAGCGCGCCGCCGCCGAGTTCGGCTTTACGCGCATGTGGAGCATCCACCCCGACCAGATCAAGCCGATCATCAAGGCCTTCACGCCGCGCCTGTCGGAAGTGAACGAAGCGACCAATATTCTGTCTGACGCAAAAGCGGCCAGCTGGGGACCGACCAGCCAGAACGGCCGCCTGCACGACCGCGCCAGCTACCGTTATTACTGGACCGTACTGCAACGCGCCAAGCTGGCCGGCCTCAGCCTGCCGGATGCGGCCGTTGCCCTGCTCAACCCCGCTCCCCAACCGGAATCCAATTAATGCCTAACTTGCTCAAGCAAATCCTGGCCGCCGGGGCTGTCGCCCTGGCCGCAAGCGCCCTGTGCGCCGCCCCGGCCCTGGCCGCCGAGAAGACCAAAGCCAAGGCCAAGTCCGCCGTGCATCCGAAGGCGGCCGCCGTGGCTCCCGCGGCGCCCAATCCCGATGCCGACGAGCCGGACATCACCGACACCGTCACCACCGAATACCACTGTGAGCTGGGCAACAACGTCACCATCTATCAGAACGATAACGACCATGCGCACATCGCGCTGCGCTGGAAGAAGCGCCTGCACCGCCTGACCCGCGTCGGCACCACCACCGGCGCCCAGCGCTTCGAAAACCCGCTGTTCGGCCTGGTCTGGATCGGCATCCCGTCCAAGGCCATGCTGCTCGACTCCAAACAGAACCGCCAGCTCGCCAACGAATGCCAGAACGCCGCCCAGTCCAAGGCGGCGGCATCGCCCGTCACACCAGCCGTTAGCCAATAAATACCCCACTGAAGGAGAGGTCATGTCCCGCAACACCTTAAACACGCTCAAGGATTTCAAACTGTCGGCTGGCCAGAAAGGCAAGTTCTACTCGCTGCCCGCACTGGAGAAAAGCCTGGGCGTGAATGTATCGCGCCTGCCGGTGTCGATCCGTATCGTTCTGGAGTCCGTGCTGCGCAATTGCGACGGCAAGAAGGTCACCGAAGAACACGTCAAGCAATTGGCGAACTGGAACCCGACCGGCGAACGCACCGACGAGATTCCGTTCGTCGTCGCGCGCGTGGTGCTGCAGGACTTCACCGGCGTGCCCCTGCTGGCCGACCTGGCCGCGATGCGCAACGTGGCCAACAAGATGGGCCTCAATCCCAAGAACATCGAGCCGCTGGTGCCGGTCGACCTGGTGGTCGATCACTCGGTCACCATCGACCACTTCCGCGAGCCGAAGGCGCTGGACCTGAACATGAAGCTGGAATTCTCGCGCAACAACGAGCGCTACCAGTTCATGAAATGGGGCATGCAAGCCTTCGACACCTTCGGCGTGGTGCCACCGGGCTTCGGCATCGTGCACCAGGTCAACCTGGAATACCTGGCACGCGGCGTGCACAAGGCCGGCGACACCTACTACCCTGACACCCTGGTCGGTACCGACTCGCACACCACCATGATCAACGGCATCGGCGTGGTCGGCTGGGGCGTGGGCGGCATCGAAGCCGAAGCCGGCATGCTGGGCCAGCCGGTCTACTTCCTGACTCCGGACGTGATCGGCGTCAACCTGACCGGCGCCCTGCGCGAAGGCTGCACCGCCACCGACCTGGTGCTGACCATCACCGAAATGCTGCGCAAGGAAAAAGTCGTCGGCAAGTTCGTCGAATTCTTCGGCGAAGGCACCGAGTCGCTGTCGCTGCCGGACCGCGCCACCATCGCCAACATGGCCCCGGAATACGGCGCCACCATGGGCTTTTTCCCGATCGACGACGCCACCGTCGACTACTTCGAAGGCACCGGCCGCACCAAGGACGAAATCACCGCCTTCCAGAACTACTACAAGGCGCAAAACCTGTACGGCGTGCCGAAAGCCGGCGAGATCGACTACACCCGCGTGGTATCGCTCGACCTGTCGACCGTGTCGCCATCGCTGGCCGGTCCAAAGCGTCCGCAAGACCGTATCGAACTGGGCTATGTGAAGTCGAACTTCACCGAGCTGTTCTCGAAGCCGACCACCGAAAACGGCTTCAACAAGAACCCGGCCGACCTGACCAATGTGTACCAGACCAGCAATGGCGTGCACGTCAAGAACGGCGACGTGCTGATCGCCGCGATCACGTCCTGCACCAACACCTCGAACCCGAGCGTGATCCTGGCCGCCGGCCTGCTGGCCAAGAAGGCCGTGGAAGCCGGCCTGACCGTGGCACCGCACATCAAGACCTCGCTGGCGCCCGGCTCGCGCGTGGTGACCGAGTACCTGAAAGCGGCCGGCCTGCTGCCTTACCTGGAGCAACTGGGCTTCGGCGTGACCGCCTACGGCTGCACCACCTGCATCGGTAACGCCGGCGACCTGACCCCGGAAATGAACGCGGCCATCGCCGAGCACGATATCGTGGCCTCGGCTGTGCTGTCGGGCAACCGTAACTTTGAAGCGCGCATCCACCCGAACATCCGTTCGAACTTCCTGGCCTCGCCACCGCTGGTGGTGGCCTACGCCATCGCCGGCAACATGACGCGCGACCTGATGACCGAGCCGGTCGGCAAGGGCACGGGCGGCCGTGACGTGTATCTGGGCGACATCTGGCCATCGTCGAAAGAAGTCGCGGCCCTGATGAAGTTCGCCATGAACGCCGAGACCTTCAAGGCCAACTACGCCGACGTCAAGGGCGCTCCTGGCAAGCTGTGGGAGAACGTGTCGACCGTCAAGGGCCAGGTCTACAACTGGCCTGCCTCGACCTACATCGCCGAGCCGCCATTCTTCGAAGGCTTCGAGATGACCCCGAAAGCGGCCGCCACCGGCATCAGCGGCGCGCGCGCACTGGGCGTGTTCGGCGACTCGATCACCACCGACCACATCTCCCCGGCCGGCTCGATCCAGGAAAGCGGTCCTGCAGGCAAGTGGCTGCTGGCCAACGGCGTGCAAAAAGCCGACTTCAACTCGTACGGCTCGCGCCGCGGCAATCACGAGATCATGATGCGCGGCACCTTCGCCAACGTGCGCATCAAGAACCGCATGATTCCTGCCAAGGCAGACGGTTCGGCGGTCGAAGGCGGCATCACGATTCACCAGCCATCGGGCCAGCAGATGTCGATTTACGATGCGGCCATGAAGTATGTGGCCGACGGCGTGCCGACCATGATCTTCGGCGGCGAAGAGTACGGCACCGGCTCGTCGCGCGACTGGGCGGCCAAGGGCACCCAGCTGCTGGGCGTGAAGGCCGTGATCACCCGTTCCTTCGAGCGTATCCACCGTTCCAACCTGGTCGGCATGGGCGTGCTGCCGCTGCAATTCATCGGCGACGACAGCGTGCAGACCCTGGGCATCACCGGCAACGAGACCTTCGATCTGAAGGGCCTGGAAGGCGAGATCAAGCCGCAACAGCTGGCCACGCTGGTGATTCACCGCGCCAACGGCGAGACACAGGAAGTGACGGTACTGCTGCGTATCGACACCCCGATCGAAGTCGACTACTACAAGCACGGCGGTATTCTGCCATTCGTGCTGCGTCAGCTGCTGGCCGCGTAATCGGTCCTTGGCCCAAGCAAAAACGCCGGACTTGTCCGGCGTTTTTTTTCGTCGTCCCCGGCCTCGGCGCCCCCCTTGGCGCGGCCACATGCTGAGCATGCGTGGCGTGGATCCCGCCGGGGGCCGCCGAGGCCGGGGACGGCAATCACCCGGTATTCATGGTCCCGGCCCGAATCCACTACAATAGGGAGCTATCAGGGTTATCATTGTTCTCATCCATATATATCCACTCACTCACTTAAAGACTCCTATCACGCCATGCGTCGTCCATCCAAAGATTCATCCCACAAACTGTCGGCAGAAAGCCAGCGCCTGGTGAGCCTCAGTCAGGCCATCGTCCAGGCGGCCAGCCGCATCGAGGAGCGAGCCTGGGAGCGCCAGCTGGATACGCAACTGCAGAAACTGCTCAAGACCAATCATCAAGACACGGTCGACAACACCCTCAACGTCCTGTTCAAGGAAGACCTGAACGCCTACGACGTGCTGATGGAAGGCGTGGAAGCGGTCAGCGAATCGTCCTACATGATCGAGCAGCAGGACGGCGTCGAGACCACCTACCAGGCGCTGCTGGTGGCCGCGCCCATCCTTGCCTGGACGCGCTTTTCGATTGCCTCGGGCACGATCCCGGCCGAGGCGCTGTCGACCCTGTCGGCGCACTTCTCCGCCCATCTGCTGGCCGAAGGCGTGCAAATGGCCATGGCGCCAACCCTGTTCGCCATCGACCAGTTGCCGCGTACCCACGCCGAAACCTACGCCACCACCCACAAGCTGGCACAGGCGGCGCACAAGGGCACGCAGCTCAAGCCGATGGGCAAGGCGCCCGAGACTGCGCCCTTCCTGGCCGACACCCGCTACCTGCTGATCGCCCTGGTGGCCCCGCAGGGCGCGCCGCTGTTCCGCTGGCAAGAGCCGCAGCACCTGACCAATTTCGCCGCCGAACGCAG
>CBFGOU010000387.1:0-5086 GCA_965650445.1 uncultured Oxalobacteraceae bacterium
GGCACAGCGAGGGAAGTAGGACGTGGGAATTTTTTCCATTTTCAAGAAGAAAACCGAGGATGGCGACGCGGCCGCGCCCGACTCGCGCCTGCGCGCCGGCGAACCGTCACGCCTGATGAGCGATGCCGAACGCGCGCGCCAGCGCGAAATCGCCCGTGCCACCGCCGCCAAGATCGACGCCATCGAGTCGGCCATGGCCAACGACATCTTCAACACCCCCGAGCCGGCCTGGGGCAGCGGCCCGCGCCGCCCGCGCACCAACGCCCAGCTGGCGGCCGAGAACGATGGCGACCCCGGCACCCTGCCGATGCTGGAACTGGCCACCACCGAATTGCTGGCCGACGACGAGGTGCCGGCCACCCCGGCCCAGCCGCAGACCGCCCCCGTCATCGAAGAAATTGCCATCATGTACGCCAACGACCAGCTGGCCGTGGCCGAACACATGCTGATCGACAGCCTGCCCGAGCTGGGCAAGAGCGAGCGCCTGGTGTGGTGGATGCTGTTCGACCTGTACCAGGTCAGCGGCCGCCAGGACGACTTTGAAAACCTCGCGATCGATTACGCCAGCCAGTTCGAAACCTCGCCGCCGACCTGGACCCCGCTGCTGCCGGCCGGCACCCCGGCACAAGGCTTTGCCGGCGTGACCCCGACCGAAAGCTTCGCTGGAGCGCTCGATGCCGGCTGCGCGGCCCAGACCGCCCGCTTGCTGGAGCTGGCCGGCCAGCACCCGGTGCTGCGCCTGGAACTGGCGCGCGTGAGCGCGGTCAGCGCCGAAGGCTGCGCCCTGCTCAAGGCGGCCCTGACCGAGCTGCGCCGGCGCGAGCGCGAACTGATCGTGGCCGGCGCCGCCGAGCTCGCTGAACTGTTGCGTGCCAACACCGTCATCGGCCAGCGCGATGCCAGCGAAGAGCCCTGGCTGCTGCTGCTCGAACTGCTGCAGCTGATGAACCGCGAAAAAGACTTCGAAGAAACGGCGATGGATTACTGCGTCACCTACGAAGTGTCTCCACCGCAATTTATCGCGCCCTTGAAAGTGGCCACGGCGCCCAGCATCAGCGCGCCGGCCGCCAGCGAACGCTTCATGCTGCCGTCCGTGGTCGAAGGCGAGCGCGGTCCGCTGTTTACCGCCATCGACGCCTACCTGGCCGCCGCCCCGGTGGTGCTGTTCGACTGCTCGCGCCTGGCGCGCATCGATTACGGCGCCGCCAGCGCCCTGCTGGTACGGCTGCGCCCGGTCGCGGACCAGAAAAAAATCGAGCTGCGCGACCTGAACCATCTGGCCGCCGCCCTGCTCAAACTACTGGGCTACAGCGAGGTCGCGCGGCTGTTCCCGCATAAATACTGAGCGGCTTGGTGTTCCCAGCAATATCTTGCAATTTGATTCAATGTCCCCATGTCGTGGAGGCTAGTTAACTCAGAGGCAGATATGGAACAATTTCACGGCACCACCATCCTGTGCGTGCGTCGCGGCAAACAGGTCGCCCTCGGCGGCGACGGTCAGGTAACTCTCGGCAACATCGTCATGAAAGGCACGGCCCGCAAGGTGCGCAAACTGTACCAGGGCAAGGTTCTGTGCGGCTTCGCCGGCGGCACCGCCGACGCGTTCACCCTGCTGGACCGCTTCGAAGCCAAGCTGGAAAAACACCAGGGCAACCTGCTGCGCGCCTCGGTCGAACTGGCCAAGGATTGGCGCACCGACCGCGTGCTGCGCCGGCTTGAAGCCATGCTGCTGGTGGCGGACCGCGAGTCGACCCTGGTCATCACCGGCAACGGCGACGTGCTCGAACCGGAAGACGGCATCGGCGCGATCGGTTCGGGCGGCAGCTATGCCCAGTCGGCCGCCAAGGCGCTGCAGGAAAACACCGAGCTCTCGCCCGCCGAAGTCGTCAAGAAATCGCTGACGATCGCCGGCGAGCTGTGCATCTACACCAATATGTCCCACATCATCGAAACGCTGGATTGACCGGCTCCCCATCATGAACATGACTCCTCTCGAAATCGTCTCGGAACTGGACAAGCACGTGGTCGGCCAGGGCAAGGCCAAGCGCGCGGTCGCCATTGCGCTGCGCAACCGCTGGCGCCGCCAGCAGGTGGCCGAGCCGCTGCGTCACGAAATCACCCCGAAAAACATCCTGATGATCGGCCCCACCGGGGTCGGCAAGACGGAAATCGCGCGCCGCCTGGCCAAGCTGGCCGACGCGCCTTTCATCAAGATCGAAGCGACCAAGTTCACCGAGGTCGGCTATGTCGGCCGCGACGTCGACACCATCATCCGCGACCTGATCGACATCGGCGTCAAGCAGACCCGGCTGGCGGAAATGAAAAAAGTGCGCCAGCGCGCCGAAGACGCGGCCGAAGACCGCGTCATCGACATCCTGGTGCCGCCGGCGCGCGATTTCGGCTTCAACGCCTCCGACAAGAGCGAGAACAAGGATGGCGACACGACCCGCCAGACCTTCCGCAAGCGCCTGCGCGAAGGCGCGCTGGACGAGCGCGAAATCGAGCTCGAAGTGGCCGAGGCCGGCCCGCAGATGGAAATCATGGCTCCGCCCGGCATGGAGGAAATGACCGAGCAGATCAAGTCCATGTTTTCCGGCATGGGCGCGGCGCGCAAGAAGCCGCGCAAGATCAAGATCGGCGACGCCATGAAAATCCTGATCGACGAGGAAGCGGCCAAGCTGATCAACGAAGACGAGATGAAGCAGAAAGCCATCGCCAATGTCGAGCAGAACGGCATCGTGTTCCTCGATGAAATCGACAAGATCGCCTCGCGCTCGGAAGTGGGCGGCGCCGACGTCTCGCGCGCCGGGGTGCAGCGCGACCTGCTGCCGCTGGTCGAGGGCACCACCGTGAACACCAAGTACGGCATGATCAAGACCGACCACATCCTGTTCATCGCTTCCGGCGCCTTTCACCTGGCCAAGCCGTCCGACCTGATTCCCGAGCTGCAGGGACGCTTCCCGATCCGGGTGGAACTCGAATCGCTGTCGATCGCCGACTTCGAGCGCATTCTCACCAGCACCGACGCCTGCCTGACCAAGCAGTACGAAGCGCTGCTGGCGACCGAAGAGGTCAAGGTCGAGTTCACCCAGGAAGGCATCACCCGGCTGGCCGAGATCGCCTTCTCGGTCAACGAGCGCACCGAAAACATCGGAGCGCGCCGGCTGTACACGGTGATGGAAAAGCTGCTCGAAGAAGTCTCGTTCACGGCCAGCGAAAACAGCGGCCAGGTCGTGGCCATCGACGCGGACTACGTCAATGCGCGCCTGGACAAGCTGGCCGACAACGAAGACCTGTCGCGCTACGTGCTGTAAAGAAAGGGGAGGATGCCGATGCGGGGGCCGCCAGCGGGCGCCCCATCGGCGCGCCCGCGATCAGGCCATTGGTGGTGGCGCTACAGCCAGATGGCGCCATGTAAGGTATAGATCTGGATCCCTTGCTCGTGCGGTCCGTACGTCAGCATCCACACCGACAGCAGCAGTGCCGCGAGCAGCGCCAGGCGGATGGTGAGAGTGCGCATGGTGGACCTTTCCGATTCGCAGGTTGAGAAACGTGTTTGGAAAAGCCAGTGTCGCAAGCTTTGATCCGTTCGGCCACCGGCTTGTCTGAAGCACTGTTTTTCGGTACATTCGGTACCGTATCGCAGTACCCTCCCCCACCGAAAGCAAGCATGAGTTCACCCGACCAGGTCCTCCAGGTGCTGCGCGCGCAATTGCGCGCCGCCGGCATCACCTACAAGGCGCTGGCCGAGCGCATCGGCATGAGCGAATCGAGCGTCAAGCGCATGTTCGGCCAGAAAGACATGGCCTTGTCGCGCCTGGCCCAGATCTGCAAGGCGGCCGGGATTGCCATGGAAGACGTGCTGCGCGGCGCAGCCGACCTGGCGCCGCGCGCCGACACCCTCACCCTGATCCAGGAAAACTCTCTCACCGCCAGTCCCCGCCTGCTGCTGGTGGCCACCTGTTGCCTGGGACACTGGAGCATGGAACAGATGCTCGAAACCTACCAGCTGAGCGAACCACAGTGCATCGGCCTGCTTGCCGAACTGGACCGGCTCGGCTTGATCGAACTCAAGCCGAACAACCGCTACAGCCTGCGCGTCTCGAACGCCTTCCACTGGCTGCCGGACGGCCCGGTGCAGCGCTACGTGCGCGAGCACGTGGTCGAAGACTTTTTCAGCGGCCGTTTCGACGGCGAAGGCGAGACCTTGATGTGTCTCCCGGCCCGGCTGTCGCTGGCCAGCGCCGTCGAACTGCGCGCCAGGATTGGGCAACTGGCGGCCGAACTGGCGCGCCTGCACCAGAACGACCGCCGCCTCGATGCCGGCGAACGCGACGGCTTCACCTTGCTGCTCGGATTACGTTCCTGGGAATTCGCCGCCTTCACCGCATTGCGCCGCTGACTTGACGGCGGTCAAGCGCTACCCACTACCGCTATTGTCCCGCCCCCCATTGTTCGCTACCCTGAATAATTGCCACATGGCATTGTCAGAATGCGGAGGGGATGTGAGATACGCTCAGGTCAACTGGTCCCTGAACTTCAACGCATGGCGGGTCGCTGCCTACTACCTGCAGCGCTGGGTGACCTGGCCGCTGCCGCGCGCCGCCGCGATCGGCCTGCTGCGCCGTGCGGCCGGGGGCGAGCCGGCTGGCGCCAGCAGCTGGCCGGATGTCGAGCAGGCGCTCGCCACCCTGAGCGCCGAAGGCATTGCGGCGCTGGGGCAGCTGCTGAGCAAACAGGAATGCGCCGAGATCACCAGCTTCCTGCGCGACAAGCCGCTCACCCATCGCAGTCATCCGGGCGCCACCTTCACCTTCGCCAATCGGCCGCCCGACGTGCGCCTTGGCGACCATGCGCTGGCCGATCTGGTGCACAGCCCGCACATCCTGCAGCTGGCCAACAGTCCGGCCTTGCTCGACCTCGCACGCCGCTACGTGGGCTGCACGCCGACCATATCGGGCCTGAGCGCGCGCTGGTCCTTCCCCGGCGAATCGAGCACGGAAACCGTACAGCAGTTTCACCGCGACTCGGAAGACTGGAGAGCCTTTCGGGTGATGGTGTACCTGACCGATGTCGACGAAGGTGG
>CBFGOU010000388.1:0-5083 GCA_965650445.1 uncultured Oxalobacteraceae bacterium
GTGGGGGATTTTGACCCGGCCAGGGGTGGGGGATTTTGCCCGGCCAACGGGGGCCACTGGTTCGTTTCCTTAAAATGCAGGGACAAGAGGTGGAACCGGCGCCATTGGCGGACGGGGCATTTCCCCCTCGTTAAGATATACGCAAGCCAAGCCGCAACACCCGCTCCGAGGCCCGAATTGATCGTCCGGCATTTGCAGATTCTTCGGTTTGGGGCGAATTGTAGTCAAATTGGCTGGTTTCAACTTTGTAAGTTTGCCGGCACCTCTAATGGGCCGCAGCCTGACGAGCGTTGATGGCGTCGGGTTGGCCCCAGGCGGGTGTGCCACCGGTCGCCATCATTGCCCTCCGATTGGTGGCGTAGCTCAAAGAGCGTCGGACAAGGTAGTTTCCCGGGTCAGTTTTGGTTCGCCGAGCAGCTTGGCCTTGTACCGCATTATGTCTGTTTCGGGGATGTCGAAACGCTCGAACCATTCTTTAGCCGCCAGGCCGGTGAGGCGTGGTTCGCCGTCATGCGAGCCTTCATGCAAAGCGTCGTTCGTGGTTATGCGCACGTCCCTTAACGCCATTGTGGGCAAAACGTAGATTGATGGCTTCGCGTCCAGCTCGACAGCGGCAATCTCGGGTTCAGGCCCGGCTTGAATAATAATGCCGTTGCCGTAGTCATATTTCGCAAACCAGCTAACGGGTAGCTCCGAACGCAACGTGAATAGTCCGCCGACCTTCTCAAGCATGCAGGTATTTAAGGCAGTCAGCCAGCTTACGTTAGTGATGTGGTCGGCAATGCCGTGTTTATGCCATGAGCTAATGAACGCTGCGGTGCCAGCGTCCAACCCCGCCATTTTTGATGTCATAAAGGCTTCGGTTGGCTCGTTTTCCTCCGTTCTTGCGAGGGAGAGATTCAAGGCGAATCCGCCGTGTCCGTGTTCAGCCTTCAGCAGCCTTGCGAACTCTACAAACAGCTGTTGAAACAGGATCGGATTCCGCTCGACCATTTCCCGCGGCATGGAAAATTGAAGTGCGTCCAGCCCCTTCCACCCTAGCTTCGCCTGCCACCCGCGTTTGCCCGATACATAGAAAAGCCAAGGACTGGCATCATGTGGCTTTTCCCCACCGACGTAGGCGAAGCCGAAATGATCATCTTCGTTCATTTTCTTGACCATCGCCCGGAGCGAAGGCGCCTTGGCATACGCGAATTTGTCCGGTCCTTCTGGCGGCTCCTCACGCCACAGCCAAGTCAAACGGGCTTTGGCAACAGCCTCGTATGAATCAAAGCATTTGCAGAGCGCCTCCCGCACCTCTGGCGTGTACGAACCCTTGAAAAAGAGAGTGCCGCGAACGCAGATCGTCGCTCCCACGTAATCGTCAGGGCCGTACTTCATCAGCATCGCGCCGGGCATCACGCCGTGTTCGTGCGTACGGGTCCACTCGGCCATGAATTCAGCCTTTGTCGGTTGTGGCATACTTTGCATCCTTAAAAGACGGGAACGAGCGGGGGACTCGGCGCTATGGGCGGACGCGGCGTTTTCCCCCTTGTCAGAATATACGCGAGCCAAGCCGCCACGCCTGCTGCGAAGCCTAACTCCTCGACAGGCATGCGCGGGTCCTTCGGCTCCGAAGAGTCGCAATCACAATTGCGGGGTTCCAAGGTCGAAAGTTTTTCGCGATCTCCTGCGATTTCAATGTAGGCATCCCTTTGGGGCTTGGAAAGTTCATCTGGGGGGAATTTCATCTCGACGATCTGCTTGATATTGTCTTGAGTCGGCGGCTTCATAGCATCCTTTACGATCACGACGTCCGGGCGGCGGATGAGGCCCCTGCCGGCCTTGTAGGTCTGCGGATGCTCAAGTTCAGAGCCCCAATACTTCTTGATCCACGCCGGCAGGTAGTTGTGCCCCTTGGTCGCGATGCCGCTGTCCATGATCGGTGCCGGCGGGTTCTTCGTCATATCGTAGTTGATCTCCTGTTTGAATGGGCTCCGGTGCGAGAGCACCTGGTCCAATGCTTTCAGGTTCTCGGACACGCAAACCTGTTTAAGCTGCTTGCCGTCCTTTCCAATATTGGGCGCCTTGTCGCACTTGCACATCGCGGCACACAGAACTTTCTTGTCGTTTGGCTCGATTTCAGGCTCGTTGATGCGGACGACGGTTGTCGTGCCCGCGCGCGACATGCCCCCCGTGGCCAAGGGCGGACGCTCGCTCACTCGGACTTCTCGGGCAAGTCGAACGCGAGCGCTTCGGCGGCGTCGCGTTCGACCCATTGGGTGTAGCCTTCGGCGTCGGTAGCCACGGCGAAATATTGCCCGCCGGTGGAGCGAACCCGCACCGCCTTCCCGCTGATCGGCTGGCCATCCTTTGCACTGACCAGCTGGAACCGCCCCTGAAACCGCCCGTCGCTGCCGCCAAGCGCTTCGTCCTCGTATGCCGCCGCCATGCCGGCGCCGACATCGCCGAACCGTTCCGGCGCGCCGCTTCCCGCGCCCGGCGCCGCTCCGTCGGATGGCTCGGTCAGCGTGCGGATCTGGCTAGAAATGATCGTCGCTCCACACGCGACCTGGCAGCCATGATATGCGACGGCCGCGCCATCGATGATGCTCGAGGTGTCTCCTTGGGAGATCGGAAACATCCCATGACACTTGGGACACGAGCACATGTCGCCCAGTCTGGCGATGGCTTTGCCGTCGCAGTCGGAGAATGGCGAACCGGTAAGAACCGTACCTCCATGGCTTGTCTTGTCGCCTTGCACAATGAAGGGTTGCATGAAAACTCCATATCTGTCGAGATTCCGCAATGCTGAACTTGCATTAGAAAAATGTCAATATAGGTGTTTGAGCAATATCAAAGTTAACTGATGAACGGGGCGCTAGTGCGCGCCCCCGGGAAGTGGACGCCATACTCTACTTCAGTTACACTCGCAGGTTGAGAGTGCAAAAGCTGACCAAATAGTAACTTTTTTGCACGTGCGGTATCCGATTACCACTTACCATCGCCACCATGAAAAAACTCTTCGCACTTCTCGTGCTTGCTTGCGTCGCCAATGTGTCCGCCGCTGCGGATGTCGTCGGTAACGCCAAGAATGCCAAGGTTGAACAATGTATCGGCTGCCACGGCATTGCTGGCTACAAAGCGACTTTCCCCGAGGTATATCCCGTGCCTATGTTGGGTGGTCAATCGGCCAAGTACATCGAAAATGCGTTGAATGCGTACAAGAAGGGCGAGCGCAAGCATCCGTCCATGAAGGGTGTGGCGACCAGCCTGACCGATCAGGACATCGCCGACGTGGCCGCTTATTACTCGCAGCAAACCCGCAAATAAGGACAGATTCATGAAAAAACTGATTATCGCCCTGGTTTGCGGCGCGGCTTCGATGAGTGCCATGGCTGGCGGCAGCGTCGCTAAAGGTGAGGCCCTGACCAAGAAGTACCAGTGCGCTTCCTGCCACGGTGCCGATTTCAACAAGCCGATCGATCCGAGCTATCCGAAGCTGGCCGGCCAGCACGCCGACTACCTGGCGCATGCGCTGACGGCTTACAAGCGCGGCGACGGTCCGAACGGCCGCAACAATGCGATCATGGGTGGCCAGGTCAAGCCGCTGTCGCATGATGATATCGCCGACATCGCGGCCTATCTGCACAGCCTGCCGGGCACCCTGGTGGTGCAGCGCTAAGACGACGTCGCATTCCTCGAAAAGATCCCCTCCGCAGCGAGGGGATTTTTTTTTGGCGACGGTATGGGCTAGCGCGCGCGCCTGCGCACGCACTCGACATACCCGTGCGTATCGGGCGGCGTGCCGTTGCGCTGGCTGGTCCAGATCATCTCGCCCAGGCATTCCATGATCTCGTGGTGGGCTTCGTGTTCGCCCAGGCGCTGGGTCAGCGTCTGGCAGGCGGCCCGGATGCCCGGTGGCTGATCGATCGACACCTGTTCCTCGATCGACAGGTGCATGGACAGGTGCAGGAAAGGATTGGGCTGGCCGCCTTCGACCGAATAGTCGCGCGCGATGGCCGCCTCGGCATCGGCCAGGTCGTCCGCGTATTCGGGATGGCGGGAAATCCAGTCGGCCGCGATGGCATCCATGGGCGTGAGGATCTCGCCGGCGCGCTGCTTGCGCAGGGCTTCGCAAAAGAAACGGCGCACGTCGTGGGAGGAGGGCGTAAACATAGTGGATTGGTAGCTTGCAGTGAAAGTAAAACGGCGTCCGAAGACGCCGTTGCGGTTGGGCCGGGAAGCTATTCCTTGTCCGGCGTGAGCAGCAGTTGCGGCAGGGGCGCGGCGGGCGGCTCGGTACTGGGCTGGCGCGGCGGATGCGGCTGGCGCAGATAGCGTGCCGTGTGGCGCCGCTCGTGCGTATGCCCGCCGTTGGCCGGCCAGGTCAGGAAACGCGACAGTTCCTGCAGCGCGCGCTGGTACACTTCGCGCTTGAACTCGATGACCACGTCCAGCGGCACCCAGTAGTCGTGCCAGCGCCAGGCGTCGAATTCCGGGTGGTCGGTCAGGCGCAGGTTGACGTCGTTATCGCGCGCGACCATGCGCAGCAAAAACCAGATCTGTTTCTGCCCCCGGTAATGCCCGCGGATCTCGCGCTTGATAAAATGGTCGGGTACCTCGTAACGCAGCCAGTCGCGCGTGCGCCCGACGATTTTCACATGTTCCTGCCGCAGGCCGATTTCCTCTTCCAGCTCACGGTACATTGCCTGTTCCGGCGTCTCTCCATATTTTATGCCCCCTTGCGGGAACTGCCACGAGTGCTCGCGCACCCGCTTGCCCCACCACACCTCGTTATGGGCGTTCAGCAGGATGATGCCGACGTTCGGGCGAAACCCTTCGCGATCGAGCATGATGCACCTCGAAACTTTCTGCCGGCGTGCGCCCTTCTTACATTTTTAGCCAAAAAAACCGGCGCCCGCCGCTTCTCGAGTGAACGAAAACGGCGGGAACCTCATCGAACAGGCGCATTTGTATAAAGATTGGACGCATCGGCCAGCTAATCCTTTAAAATTAGGTTGATTATAACCCTCTCTTTTTAAAAAGAATTCATCGATATGCGTGCCTCCCGTTTTTTTATTTCAACTTTAAAAGAAGCGCC
>CBFGOU010000389.1:0-5045 GCA_965650445.1 uncultured Oxalobacteraceae bacterium
GTTCCGCCGCTGACGCCAAGGAGATCAAGACCTTGATCAACGACTCCGTGGTCAAGGTCGATGCCGGTACCGCCCTGGTCGACCAGGCTGGCGCCACCATGCATGACATTGTCCAGAGCGTCGAACGGGTCACCGGCATCATCAGCGAGATCGCCACCGCCAGCCACGAGCAGGCCGCCGGTATCGCGCAAGTGAACCAGGCCATCATGCAGATGGATGGCGCCACGCAGCAGAATGCCGCGCTGGTTGAAGAGTCTGCTGCAGCATCGACCGCCATGCAGGATCAGGCCGGCAGGCTGTCGCAGGTAGTGAGCGTGTTCACGGTGAGCGGCATGGCCGCTCAGGACGTGCACGTTTCGAATGTGACCAGCCTGGCCACAGCGCGAGCGGCGCCGAAGCTTTCCGCCCAGCCGGCCCGGCTGCGTGCGAACGGGAGCGTGGCGCGCGCGCCGGCATCGGAGTGGGAACAGGGTTAAGGCGACGCCGGGACGGACGTCCCCTCGCTTCCCAGAAAACGCCAACCCACGGGTTGGCGTTTTTTATTCCTGCCTGGCGGCGCCGGGTCAGTCCGTAACTTCGAATGCGCCCGTCAACGCGGCCAGCTTGTGCGGCGCCGCGCCAACGGCCGGACGCGCCGCCGGACCGTTGTGCTCCAGGCGCGCGCGCACTTGCGCCAGATAGTCGGCGCGCATCTTGCGCAGGATGAAGTCGCGGAAATTAGCCTGTTCGAGATCGTGCCAGGCCGTCTGTTTGACGCCGGCCGAGCGCGTACGGGCAGCCTCGAACGCAGCCTCGGCGATGGTCGCATCGGCCGCCGTCATCAGCTCGTAACCGTAGCGGCGCATCTCGTCCTGGGTCAGCGTCTCGATCACACGGATGTCCTCGGTCGACAGCTGGTGCTTGAACTTGTCCGCGTTGGCCGCAATGGGCGCAAAACAGTTCGATTGCCACAACGCCGACAGCTTGGCGATCTGGCGCGCTTCCGGGGAGTGCGCGACGTCGAGCATCTGCGGCAGAAATTCGATGCCGAGGAAACTGCAGATCGCTTTCAGGGTCGACTCCTGATCGGCAAGGAAATCCTCGTACCGGATCGTCAGCACACGCTCGGGATAGTGCGCCACCAGCGTCCGGGCGGCACGATGTGCGTCGGCCCAGGTGCGGGCATTGAGCGTGCTGTCGAAGTCGTGGATGATGGCGCGGTTCATCGATGCGACCTGGGCGCGCGGATCGCGCACGACGTTTATGAACAGCATGTCCGGGAACAAGCGCATCAGCTCATCGGCGTAATGCACGCTGTCGAGCGACTTGTCCATCACGATCCGCGCCCCCTGCTGCTCGCCCGAGCGCAGCAACAGTTCCCACACGATGCGGTGCACGCTGCGCGGCTCGTGCCGGATGCTCTCGAAGATCTCGACCGGATCGAACACGATGCCCGGCCACTTGACCATGCTCACCGCCTGCAGGCCGACCACGTCGACGACCAGCCGGAAATAGGCGCGGTCGTCCTCCAGGTCGCCGTACAGCGGCACCAGCGGCACGAAGTCGACGATGTGCAGAGGATACGGCGAGTAGAACTCGGGGTTGAAATTCAGGCGCAGCCGCAACGCGTGGCTGCCGCAACGGCGCAGCGGGATCATCATTAACGGACGCGGACGTTTATTCTCTTCTGTCTTGCTCGACTCCATGCTTCCCCTCCTCAAAGTAAAACGCAACCAATCAAACCGCACAGCGGCACTACCCACACCGCCTCGATGCGCCAGCGCAGCAGCATCACAAGCGCCAACGCGAACAGCAGCGGCGACAACCAGACCGGCGCCGCCGTCATGCCGACGGTGAACGCCGCAGCGATCACCAGGCCGGCCACGGCCGCGCGCACGGCGCGCAGGGCCGCCTGCACGCCTGGCGCCGCCTTCAGGCGCTGCAGGCCATGTGCGCAAGCGACCATCAGCACGGCGGGCGGGCCGAACACCCCGGCGGTGGCCGCGGCCGCGCCGGCCACGCCGCCGGCCTTGAATCCGATAAAGGCTGAGCTGATCAGCACCGGGCCGGGCGTGACCTGGGTCATCGCCATCGCATCGATGAACTCGCGCCGCGTCACCCAGCCATAGCCATCGACCACGGCGTGCTGCAACAGCGGAATGGAGACATAGCCGCCGCCGAACATCAGCAGACTCATGCCGGCAAACGCGCCGAACAGCTTGAGCTGCAAGGCGCCGGCGCCGAACAGCGGCAGCAGCGCCATGGGCATCGCCACCAGCACGCCGGCCGTGGTGCGCGGCGCCGGCGCGGGCGTTGGCGCGACCGGCGCAACGGCGCCGGGTGCGGCGGCGCGGAACCATGCACTGCCGATCAGCCCAGCGGCGACGATGATGGCCGGTGTCACCAGAGCGCCAGGCGCCACCAGCGGCAACAGCGCGGCGGCGCCGGTCAGCAGCGCTTCCCGCCACCCCTGCACGCAGGTGCGGCACATGCGCCAGGCGGCAGCCAATACGACCGCGGCGACCGCCGGGACGATCCCCTGGAAGACGCGCTCCACCATGGGCAGATGCCCCCAGCGCAGATACAGCGCGGTCAGCGTCACCATCAACAGGAAGGCCGGCAGCACGGCCGCGCACACGCACACGCATGCGCCGCTCACGCCGCGCAGCCGGTAGCCGACGTAGGCCACGGTGTTGATCGCCATCGGGCCCGGCAGGATCGAGGCGAGCGTGAAGCCGTCCAGCGCATCGTGATCGCTCAGCCAGCGGCGCCGCGTCACGACGGCGTTCTGCACCAGCGACACCATCGTCATGTAGCCGCCGAAACTGGTGCAGGCGATGCGCAGAAACAGTCCGCACAGGGCCAGCAGCGACGGAGCGCGGGCCTCAGCCTGCATGCGCCGCTGCGCTGAAGTATTCGGAAAAGCTGCGCACGAAATGCTCGACATCGGCGGCCGGCAGGCGGTTGATTCCTGCCGCCGCGCGCCGCCCCCCGCCGCTGGCAAAGCCGGCGCACAAGTCATTGGCCGCGCGTTCCAGCGGTTTGCCCGAACGCACGCTGACTACGAAGGAGCCGTCCGTGTTCTCGGTCAGCACGGCGAACGAGCGCGCGCCGTCGTTGGCCGCCAGCCGGTTCGCGAACATGCCCGACACGCGCCGCGCCCAAGGCGCATTGGGCAGCATGTAGATCTCGCCATGGGTCCAGCGCCATTGCGCGTGCAGCGCGTTCATGTGCACCGCGTCGTCGCGATAACCATCGGCCAGCAGGCGGTAGAGCGGCTCGGAGCTGATGAATTCGAGCGGATCGGTGTACTGGTGCAGCACGCGATACAGTGTTTCGGGCGCGACGTGGAGGTCCTCGACGCGCTCCCCGTAAGCGTTATAGTTCAGCATGCTGCCCAGTTCGGCCAGGCTGGCGACGCGGCTCTCGGACCACCCCATGGCAGTGGCAAGCGCGCGCGCAGGCCCTGCCAGGTTGTCGCCAAAAGCGGCGGCCACGGCCCATTCACGAAAGCGGCCCTCGAGATGGATGTCGACCAGCAGGCTGGTACAGACGTCCGGCGCATCGTTCCAGAACAGGCGCAGGTGCGGATGCGGGAATGCGTGGCGCGCCGCATGGTGGTCGAACCAGGTCACCCGTGCGCCCGCGTCGAGGATCCGGCGTAGCGGCGCGGCGTTGGCATCGAGCGACACGTCGAACACCATCACCTCGGCCGCGTGCTCGCATGCAATGCGCTGCAACAGCTCGACGTCACGCTTGACGCCGGTGATCAGGCGGGTGTCTTCCGGATAGGCCAGGCGCCATTGATGCAAGGCGCAGATGCCATCGGCGTCGCCGTTAAAGACATCGTAGGCTGTCCGCGCATCGCCCGCGCACGTCATGCATGCACCGGGCGATGGGCCAGGTGGTCGTACAGCATGCGCGTCGCCAGTTCGATCGGAACGACGCCAGTGTCGATTTCGAGTGCTGGTGCCTCCGGCGCCTCGTAGGGCGCCGAGATGCCGGTGAAGTCCGCAATCTGGCCGGCGCGGGCGCGCGCGTACAGGCCTTTGGGATCGCGCGATTCGCACACCTTCACGCTCGTGCTGACGTGCACTTCCACGAAGCGCGACTCGCCGATGATCGCGCGCGCCATCTCGCGGTCCTCGCGCAGCGGCGAAATGAAGGCGGTGACCACGATCAGGCCAGCCTCATTCATGAGACGCGCGACTTCGGCGGTGCGCCGGATGTTTTCGCGGCGGTCGGAAGCGGAGAACCCGAGATCGCGATTGAGATGGTGGCGGATGTTGTCACCGTCGAGAACGAAGCCTGGGTGGCCGCAGTCGAGCAGCATTTTCTCCAGTTCGTACGCAAGCGTTGATTTTCCGGCGCCCGACAAACCCGTTAACCAGACTGTGGACGGCGCGTGGCCGAATTGCCGCTGCCGGTGGTCCGCGGTCACCTTGCCGGCGTGCCAGTAGAGGTTCGTCCCTGCCAGCGTGGGCGCAAGGACACTATTTGATTCAAGTACCACCGCGGTGTTGCTCATCGTCGATCCTCCGTGAACAGCATTCTTTTGACCGCAAGACTTTTCGCCGCGCAAGCAGCCTGGGGCCAGACATTCCTGGGCAGACAAACTCCCCAGGTACCACAAGGGCCAGCTCGGCGGATGAACATTCCCATCCAGCGAACTGGCTGCATCTTGGGAGCGTGAGGCGAGATCGAGGTGCTCGACGCAATGTGCGCCGGCGCCATCCTCACGCTGTCGGTGCCGCGCGACGCTTATATTCGCTGTGCGCATGTTCTTATGCGCGGTCACCTGTCGATGCACTATAGCAAACAGTTGCGATTAAGAAAACATGAAAATAGAGATATTTTTGCCTTTTATTTCTTCGAATTGATTGGCTGGTGCGGGGGGCGGGAGAATTGAAATTGCAACTCGGAACTCATTGATTCTACAGCGGAATAGTCGTGGATAATCTCGCAGCGTAGCACTGAAGAGCTCGCTCTATCTGTGCTGGCCGTGATAGAATTTTCGCCCTTGGCCTGGTAGCTCAGTCGGTAGAGCAGAGGATTGAAAATCCTTG
>CBFGOU010000390.1:0-5035 GCA_965650445.1 uncultured Oxalobacteraceae bacterium
GGCCTTGTTGGCGGTGTCGCCGCCCTTGTCCGTGGTTCCGTCGCCGAGCGCGCCCTCGCTGTTGTCGCCCCAGCACCATGCCTCGCCCGACTCCGTCAGGCCGCACGAGAAGTAGCGGCCGGCGCTGATGCTGGCGGCCGACGCCAAGGAGGCAGCCGAGTCGCAGGACGGACTGGACAAACTCGGCCAGCGCCTGCGCGCCAACATGGGCAGCATGCGCGCCGGCCTGCTGAAAATGGGCCGCCCGGCCCTGGCCGGCCACGTCGACCTGGCGCTGGGTGCGATGGACACGGTGGGCGCCTCGATCAGCAAGGTGGCCAGCGCCAAGCGCAGCCTGCTCGCCAGCGAAGCCCAGATGAGCGCGTCCCTGGCGCGCCTGAAGAACGTCGCCGCGCAACAGGCCAGCGCCGGCGCCGACCAGATCAAGTCGATCGCGAGCCGCCAGGCCGACATCACCGCCGCGGTGGACCGCCGGGTCGAAGCGTCGCTGCTCTGGATCGTCGGCATCGCCGGCGGCATCATCGCCGCTACCGTGGCGCTGAGCGTATTGACGGTACGGCTGGTGCGGCGCCGCCTCGACCAGGCGGTGCATGTGGCCGAGGCGGTGTCGCGCGGCGAGCTGAAAGCCAGTCCCGAAGAAACCGATAACGACGAAACCGCACGCCTGCTGCGCGCGCTGGGGTCGATGGTGGCCACGCTGACCGGCATCGTCGGTAACATCCGCACTGCCGCCGAGGAGATCAACACCAGCGCCGACCACATCGCGCTGGGCAACCGCGACCTGAGCGAGCGTACCGACGAGCAGGCCGGCAGGCTGCGCCAGACCACGGCCACGGTCGAACAGCTGCACGAAAGCATCCGCCAGAACGCCGACTCGGCGACCCAGGCCACCGCCCTGGCCGCACTGGCGAGCGAAGTGGCGCACGAGGGCGGCAAGGTGGTCGACGACGTGGTGCAGACCATGGGCGACATCCAGGCATCGTCGCGCCAGATCACCGAGATCGTCGGCGTCATCGACGCGATTGCCTTCCAGACCAACATCCTGGCCCTGAATGCCGCCGTCGAAGCGGCGCGCGCGGGCGAGCAAGGCCGCGGCTTTGCCATCGTGGCCCAGGAAGTACGCAGCCTGGCCATGCGCAGCGCCGAGGCGGCGCAGCAGATCAAGCGCATCGCCGATTCCAGCGTCACCAAGATCGACCGCGGCTCGGCCCTGGCACAAGGCGCGGGCCAGACCATGACGCAGATCGTGCAGCAGGTGCACGCCGTGGCCGACCTGATCGAGCGGATCGCCCAGGCCAGCGGCAGGCAATCGAGTGCGGTGGGCGAAGTCAGCGCAGCGGTGCGCGGCATCGACGAGATGACCCAATATAACAGCGCGCTGGCCGAGCAAAGCAATGAGTCGGCTTCCAGCCTGAACCAGCAGGCACTGTCGCTCACCAGTGCGCTCGCGGCGTTCCGGATCGAGCGCAGGCCGCTGGTCCACGCCTTGGACTACAAGCAGGCGCTTCAGTCCAGCTGATCCAGACGGACCTGGTCCAGCAGGATCGTGTTGTCGCCGCCGCGCAGGTTGGTGCCCTTGAATTTCAGCGACGCGAACGGGGCCGATGCGACAAAGCTCGCGCTGTTCGCACGACTTGTACATGGCCATGCCCCCCCTCAGCGCATGCACGACAGGGGGCATGGGTGCCCCGTCCAGACGACGGGGTACGCTGCTTTGCGCTGCCGATCAGGCCGACTTGCGGCGGCGCACGGCGGCGAGTCCGGCCAGGCCCAGGCCGAGCAGCGCCAGCGACGCGGGCTCAGGTACGTCCCCCGGCGGCAGCGCCGCATCGTTCACGTTCAGGATGTCGAACGCCCAGAACGACGCGCGCTTGTCGCCGCTCTCATCGACAAAACCATTGCGGAAGTTCTGGTTTGCCACGCCGTTGGCGCTGAAGCCAGCGGACAGGTTGCCGAGCGAGAAGTTGTTGTACTGCTGAATCGTGACGGTGTAGGTGCCTGCCGCCAGATTGGTGGTGTAGAACGTGTCCCAGCATTTGCCGGTCACGGTGTCGGCGGCCACTTTAGGGCAGCCGGCATCGTCCTGCTGGCCCATGCGGTTGCCGGCCGAATCGAACAGCGCCAGGATAGGGTCGAAACCGCCGCGGGCGATGGTGGCGCCATCGGCGTTCACGCCGCCGGCGTACGACCAGCTGCGCAGACCGACGGACGATCCGGCATTCAGCGTGAAGTTGAAAGCCTGCACGTCGTTGTCGTGGTCAAACGCGCCCACGAACGAGAAGTTGGTGGCGTGCGCGGAGCCGGCAGCCAGGGTCAAGGCGAAGATCGAAGCAATGGATTTGAGTTTCATGTTTGCGATGTCAAGAGGTTAGATCAACAAGGTGTGATCGGAGTCTTGATATCAGCAAAAACTATGCCATTTTTGCAAGATATTGATTTTTATGCAGTTTTGTAAACTACGCCATAAAGACCTCTGACAATTGTAAATATTATCGACAATATTGTCTGAAAATTAATTCCAAGGCGCGCAACACCAGGATCAGGAATATGTTGTGAAAGCACAAACAATGAATAGATTTATGACAAATTCCGGATTGAATGCTATATTTACCGCCATCAACATAATTATGCGAAAGACCATGAACACTGCAAGCAAACTCTGCGTCGCCCTGCTCGCCTGCGCCGCCATCCAGGCCCATGCCAGCGTCATCACCCTGCAAACCGGAAAAAGCACGGCCACGACCCAGGCAAGCGCGACCGATTTGCGCGACGTGGTCGAGGCCGCAGTGTCGACGCCAACCAGCGGCTACGGCACCAAAGTACTGAGCTCGTACAATAGCGTGTCAAATGCCGGCCAGTTTGGCGCCAACAATGATATCGCCTGGAAGTCGACCGTGGAATTTGGCGTAACGGCCGCGCAGGCCGGCACCTGGTCCTTCCGTACCGGCGTCGACTTCGGCTACGGCGGCGCCCTGTTCCTCGACGGTACCGCGCTGGCCTTCAATCCGAATAGCATGTGGTGGAATGGAAACTACAACAATGCTTCGCAATTCCTGCAGGCGACGCTGAACCTCAGCAGCGGTACCCACACCCTGTCGATTTATGGCCTTGAAAACTGCTGCGACGGCGCGGCGCAAGCCCAGTTCCGCATCAGCAACGGTCAATTTACCAGCTTCGCCAGCAACGATGGCCTGAACGTCGTTCCTGAACCGGCAACGCTCGCCTCGTTCGCGCTCGGTCTTGGTCTGATCGCCGGCGTACGCCGCCGCAATAAAGGCGCTTAACGCCGCTCCCCGCGTGCGCGGCGTGCGCCGCGCACCTTCGCCCCGCCCTCCCCATCCCCAGCTCGGGTTCGACCTCATCCTGCCAGCGTCCAGCTGTGCGTCGTCCGACCTGGCGCATCTGCTAAGGTAAGTCATGGGGCGCGCACCGCGCCGCGACAACGTTCTCATTGGAGGCAGCATGGCGCGATTCTTGATCGTCTACCGCGGCGCACCTGGCGGCGCGTCGGATGCGGCGGACCGCAACACCGAACTCTGGAACAACTGGTTTGGCCAGCTGGGCAGCACGCTGGTCGAGCGTGGCGGTCTGACCCATAGCAGTGTCGAAATACCCAGCCGGCTGCTCGGCCCCAAGCTGTCCAGCAGTTCGCTGTCGGGTTATTCGCTGCTCGAAGCGGCGGACTTCAATGCAGCCGTTCAACTGTGTGAAACCTGCCCGATCTTCGACGAGCATGGTTCGGTCGAGATTGCGCGGCTGGAGGACTGAACCGGGGACGTGGCAGCCTGCTCCGGCAGGCTGCTAGCGCTTGAATCGCTCGAAGGCCTCATCGATAAAACGGGCCAGGTCGATGTCCCGCTGAGTCAGCCCGCCCGCATCGTGCGTCGTGAGCGTGATCTCCACCCGGTTGTACACATTGAACCACTCCGGATGGTGGTCACGCTTGTCGGCGGCGAGCGCGATCTGCGTCATGAACGAAAACGCATTGTTGAAGTCGGCGAATTTGAAATGCCGCATGATGGCGCCGCGCTGGCCATCATGCGTCCATTCGGGCAGCGTGGACAGAAGTTGCGCGGCGGCGGTCGAGTCAAGTTTTTTCATCTGATCTCCACTCTCCCGCCAATGGTATCAGTTGACCGTCACGTCCGCATCGGTGACCGACACCACGCGCCCGCCCGCCTGAACCGTCGCATTCGTGCCGCTGAAACTGATGGCCGGACTGGCGGTACTGCAATCGCTGCGCAGAACCGACACGATCAGGCCCCGGGTGTTCGCCGTGCTATAGGAAAACTTGTTCCAGTAATGCGGACCAACTGCCACGGTCGGCGCCGGGTAATAGCCGACCGAGGTGCTCTGCGTCAGGGCATCCGGCGAAGCCACCATACCGCACATCTCGGCCGGCGCCAGGTCGGCACGGAAGCCATTTGCCGTGCCGGTCAGCGCCACGCTGGTGTGCAGGTTGTACTCATATTTGTGGGCAACAGTGCTGTCCAGCTGGTCGACGATCACCACCGTGGACGGACGGATGAACACGATGGTGCGCTTGGCCAGCGTCAGCTTGCCGCCAAAGGCCGCGGTGGCATCGCCGGCGGTGATGTCGTAGGCCGGCGTCTGGATGAACTTGGTCAGCTTGCCGGCGTAGGTGCGCTCGCCCAGACCGGATGCGCCCAGGCTCTGGCCCTGGCCGCCGTCGAAGGTGATCGCGTTGTGCGCCTTGGTCTGCTTGTAATAATCGCGCCAGTGCGGCGAGTTGTAGTAATCGTAATAGCCACTGTCCATGGCCAGCACTTTGCCCTTCGAATACATGACGAAGCCGTTCTGGTCGGCGTGCGAATGATTTACCGAACCGAACGGGCTGCTCTTGAAGAACACCGAGGTGCGCAATCGGTCGGTCATGGAGCTATGCATCGCGGCCCAGCCGATGACCGGGAAATAGGCGCCGTTCGGCTGGGTCGACGGCAAGGCCAGGCTGCTGCCATACTCGCGCGGCGACAGGATGATGTGCAGGCGCGCATAGTCCTCGCCGCTCTGCTGC
>CBFGOU010000391.1:0-5033 GCA_965650445.1 uncultured Oxalobacteraceae bacterium
TCCTGTTCGAACAGGTTGACGACCGAGCCGCAGGCGCCGGTCTTGGGATCGGGCGCGCCGTACACCACCCGCGCCAGGCGCGCATGCATCATCGCGCCGGAACACATGACGCAGGGTTCCAGGGTGACGTACAGCTCGCATCCCGGCAGGCGGTAGTTGCCCAGCAGGTCGGCGGCGGCGCGCAGCGCGACGATCTCGGCGTGCGCGGTCGGGTCATGCCGTCCGATCGGCTGGTTGAAGCCGCGCGCGATCACTGCGCCATCGCGCACGACCACGGCGCCCACCGGCACTTCGCCCAGCGCCCACGCGTGCCGGGCCTGTTCCAGCGCCAGCTGCATGAAGCCGGCCTCAGGCATCGGTAATCTCGGCCCAGCAGTTCGGGGTTTCGTGCAGGACCAGCTTGTGCAGATGCAGGCCGGTGCCGTAGCGGTCGATGTAAGCGGCCTTAAGAATGTCGAAAGCCACCTGCGCCAGATTTTCCACGGTCGGAATGCGGTCGATCACCACTGTTTTGTGGCCCGGCAGGCTGGCCAGGAATTCGCGCACCTTGTCGTCCTTCTCGTAGACGATGAAAGCATGGTCCCAGACGTCGACCAGGTGCTGCTTGGCCAGCGCCTTGATGTCGGAAAAATCCATGATCATGCCGTTGTCGGAATTGCCCTCCGCCTGAATGACCTGGCCCGTGAGGGTGATCTCCAGCGTGTAGCGGTGGCCGTGCAGGTTGCGGCACTGGCTCTTGTGGTCGGGAATACGGTGGCCGGCATCGAATTCGAGCTTGCGGGTAATGGTCAACATGAGTGCTTCTGTTCGCTTAGGGGATATTCAACAATTTATGGGTTTGCAGGCTCAGCTTCCATTTCGGATTGCGCTTGCAGGTCTCGATGGCCAGCCGAGTGTTGTGTTCGGCCAGCGGACCGTCCATCGGCTGCACGAAGAAATGCTCGAAATCGAGCTGCTCGTAAGCGCCCAGGTCCTGGTGCAGCTGGGGAATGACGACCTTGATTTCACTGCCTTTGCGCACCACCAGAGCCGATCCCATCTTGGGACTGACGCAGACCCAGTCGATCCCGTCGGGCACCGGCAAGGTGCCATTGGTTTCGATGGCGACCGTAAAACCGGCGCCATGCATGGCCTCGATCAGCGCAGCGTCCAGTTGCAGCAGCGGCTCGCCGCCGGTGAACACCACGTATTTGGCAGCCGGGTAGGCATCCGGCCACAGCGCATCGATGGCGCCCGCCAGCGCGGCGGCATCGGCAAACTTGCCACCGCCCTCGCCATCCGTGCCGACAAAATCGGTGTCGCAGAACTGGCACACGGCGCTGGCGCGGTCGCTCGCGCGCCCGGTCCACAGATTGCAGCCGGAAAACCGGCAAAACACCGCCGGCCGCCCCGCATGCGCGCCCTCGCCCTGCAAGGTATAAAACATTTCTTTGATACTGTAAGTCACCTGGTGCCTTGTTCCGCCACATCGTCAACCCTCCATTATAACGTGCGCCGACCATGGCCGCGGCGCAGCGAGAGTTTGATATTGCTCTATGGCAGTGTTGATTTTGGACAATCAGCCTGATTTCACGGCAAGGTAACTTTCTCGGAGTCGGCTTCGACATGTCAGAAAACCGGAGAGTTGCCATGAAGATTACTCCCACCATTATCCTTGCCGTGGTGTGGCTGATGTTTTTGGGTTGGGGCTTCCAGGCCCTGCTGCGCCGTCACCTGCGCCTGGACGACCGCCTTGCCGATACCGAAGCCGAGCTGGCCATCGAGCGCCATGCCCGTTCCGTGGCCGAACGCTCGCTGGCCAGCGCGCACCTGTCGCTGTGCCGCCTGGCCAGGCAGCAGGAAAACGTGCGCGAAAGCGAACGCCAGCGCATCGCCCGCGACATTCACGACGACCTGGGTCAGAATCTTCTGGCCCTGAAAGTCGATTTATCCTTACTACATGTGAGCACCACCGGCGCGCACCCGCTGATCAGCCAAAAAGTCGACGGCATGATCGGCAACCTCGACCTGACCATCAAATCGCTGCGCGCCATCATCCACGACCTGCGCCCGCTGGCGCTGGAAGCGGGCTTCGCCAGCGCGATCGAATGGCAGATGAGCCAATTTAGCCGCATGCACGGCATCCGCCATGAATTGCGCATCGACCCGCGCGTGGTCGACGCCGGCGCCGGGCGCGAACGCGAAACCATGTTGTACCGCATCCTGCAGGAATCGCTGTCGAACATCGTGCGCCACGCCCACGCCACCGATGTGACGGTCGATCTGTGCCGCATCGGCAATACGCTGAGCATGAAGGTCAAGGATAACGGCATCGGCATCTCCCGCGACGGCCAGGTACAAGGCTGCGGCGTCGCCGGCATGCGCGACCGCGTCACCGCCATCGGCGGCAGTTTTGCCCTCGACAGCCTGGATGGCGTGGGCACCATCGTGTCGATCGCGGTCCCCTTGAACGAGACGGTTGACGCCCACTAAACATTGAATGCGCGCACGGTTGTTTTAGATCAAAGGATCGCTGCGACTCAGGTAGCAGAATCGATCTTGTCGGCAGTCAATTAATTTCCGGCAGGATAGCTTCTAACAGGGACGGCACATGACTAGCACACATAACGTTCAGCCGATTCAAGCATACCCCGCACCCCATCCCGACCGCGCCTTCGCCAACAAACTGCTGGAGATGCTGGCGGTCCCCGCCTTCGTACTGGACACGCGAGGAACGGTCATCGTCTGGAACCGCGCCTGCGAGCGCCTGACCGGGGTGCCGGCCGAGGAAGTGCTGGGCACGAGCGACCACTGGCGCAGCTTCTACCAGCATCCGCGTCCCACCCTGGCCGACCTGGTCGTGCAGAACCGCACCAACGAAATCGAGCTGCTTTACCCGCGCGTACCCAATCAGCATCCGGACGGCCAACTGTGCGTGGAAAGCTGGTGCGACATGCCGCGCGGCGGCAAGCGCCGCTATCTGTCCAGCGACGCCAGTCCCGTCTACAACGAGCAGGGCCAGCTCGAAGCGGTGGTGCAAACCCTGCGCGACATCACCGACGAAAAAGCCGCCCAGGTCGCGCTGGAACAATTGGCAACGCGCGACGGCCTGACCGGTCTGGCCAACCGCCGCTGTTTCGACGACACCCTCAAGGCCGAATGGACGCGCGCCCTGCGCCAGCGCCAGCCGCTGTCGCTGCTGATGGTCGACGTCGACAACTTCAAGGCCTACAACGATGCCAACGGCCACATCGGCGGCGACGAATGCCTGAAGCGCATCGCCACCGCCGTGGCCAGCGAAATGCGCGCCAACGACCTGGTCGCGCGCTACGGCGGCGAGGAATTCGCCGTCATCCTCCCCAACCAGTCGCTCAAGGGCGCCGCCATCGTGGCCGAACGCGTGCGCAGCCGCGTCGAGAAGCTGTGCTTGCCCAACGGCCAGGTGCCCGGCCAGCATGTCACGGTCAGCATCGGCGCCGCCACCGCTTTGGTCGCCCCGGAAAACAGTGCCTGCCAACTGGTCGCCACGGCCGACGCCGCGCTCTACCGCGCCAAGCACATGGGGCGCAACCGTATCAGCCTGCCGCTGACAGAGAACGCTTAATACCAAGCCGGGCGCCGCCCTCCGGCGCCCGCTCCCGCCCAGGCCACGATCACGAGGTCAAGCGATCCCATCCGTGACGAACGGCAGCCTTCATTTTCTCCCAGGTCGAACCCGGATTGCGCGCCTCCCAATCGCTGCGCAAGGCCGGCTCCACGTCATCCCAGCTGCGTCCGCGATAGCTGTCGCTGCGCCGCATCGCGCTGCCGTACTGATAGGCCGGCGCGTAATCGTCGTAACTGCCGCCAGCCGATGAGAGATTGCTGGTCCAATGGCTGCGGTAGGCGTTATCTTCGTCGGGCGTCAGCTGCTCGATCTCCACTTCCGTGCGCCGCACGGTATCGCTGATCTGCTGTTCGCGCTGCGACACTTCCTTGCCGACCACGACTTCCTCGACCACGCGGGCGGTTTTCTGCACCACGGCTTCCTCGGCCGTTTCGCGCATCTCGATGGTGCCCTCCTGGAAGGCGTTCAAGTCGGCCGGACTGACCGGTTTGTCGACCGGACGCCGCTCGACATTGACATGTTCTTCGCGCAGGTCCACGGTTTCATTCACCGGGGTTTCGACCAGCCGCTGATAGATGCGCACGCCGCCGCGCTGCACTTCGCGCTTGCCCACCGCCAGCTCTTCCTGGATGACCGGAATGGCGCGGGCGGTGTCCGAGTCGACCTCGGCGCGCTGCTGCGAGCCGCTCAGCTGGGAGCCCTGCATGGAACCCTGTTGCGAACTTTGCTGCGCCACCGCTTGCGACTGATTCAAGGTGCCGGACGCCGAGCGCATCGCGTCGCCCGTGTAGGAAGCCGTTCCCCACTCCTGCGCTTTTTCGTCGATATCGATGGGGCCGTAGCGCTCGACGATGTCGGCGGCGCGCTCGACGTCGGGCAGGCTGTCGGCCGTCAGGGTCAGCGCAAAGTGGCCGCGGTTGACGGCATCGCTGTACAGCTCGACGTCCTTGTCGCGCTCGCTGCCGAATACGTCGGCGAAAAAGTGGCGGATGCTCGATGCGATCGACGACCCATCGTCGCTGCCGGCCGTGGTCGTGGTGGTGGTGCCGCCGACGCTGGAATCGTCTTCCGACAGGCGCATGGATGTGCGCGAAAAGCCCGACGCGACCAGATCTTCCTGGGCCTTTTGCGCATCGCTGCGGTTATCAAATACGGCTACGAGTGTATGTTGCATGATAAAACCTCCGTGTTGTTGAGTGACCGGCCGCGCCCGGTCAAGCGCCGGGGCCGAACCGTTCGACCGTGACGTCTTCGGAGCGCAAGACGACGTGTTCGGCATGGTGTTCGGTACGCTGGCTCCGGGTAATGTGGATCTCTTCCTTGATGCGACATCGCGTTTCGACGACCAGCACTTCCTCAAGGACCGGAATAATCAGGGTGTCTCCTTCCTGGCGCGCGCCGGGCGCCTCGGATAGCGGCACGATTCTGTCGATCGCGACATGCTCGA